>JABMPV010000008.1 GCA_013202595.1 bacterium | reverse complement strand
TCGCAGCCGCTCCATCACCGAGTAGCCGTACTCGATCCCGTAGCCGAGGGCCCCGGTCGTGGGGTCCATCACGATCCGGTCGAGCGGCAAGCCCATATCGGTCATCAGAATGTTGAGCTGTTTGGCGAGGTTCACGTCCATCGGGGTCCTCCCCAGAACCAGATGGTCGTTGGCCATGGCCGAGGCAACGATCGTTCGGTAGTTGCCCTCTTCACACAAACCCAGCACGATCCGCTCGCCCTTCGTTGCATCTGCGATGGGAACCAGAATCGAGTTGTCCACCTCGGATTGCCCCGGCCCCAGCACCACAAGGGGCAGACCGGTGGACTCCAGCACCGTCTTGACCGTCTCGACGGCGAAATCGGCGGTCACCGGCTCGCCATCCGGGCCCTTGAGCCCGAACTGGAGCAGGATCAGGTCCGCACCCGCTTCTTCGCACGCCCGGGCCCAGGCAGCAGGATCGCCTGCCGTGGCCCCCCAGGTCTCCAGCAGCACGGGAGACCAGTCGGCGGGTTGAATCGCAGCCATCTCCATCGCTATCACCGGAGAGTGAGGCATCGGGTTCTCGAAATGCATGAAGGGCAATGACTGCTCTCCGCCGATCGTCACCGTCGACGACCTGGAGCCGCCCTGGTCGCTTGTGGCTCCCAGGGTGACGGTGTTGACAACACCCGGCCAGGAGTCCTTTGGGATCTCAACGGGCATACGACTCGACCTCCCGGGACGGCGTTTGTTCTCTGCTCTCGGTGCTCATCCGGCAGTTCACAGGATGGAGTCCATCGTCAATGCCGGATGGTTGTTCTCTTCCAGCCACGGCAGGAGCTCTTCTACAGTGGTGACAGACCGCTCGTCGGCGATCCGATCGATGAGCTGTGTGTCGCCGGCGCGCTCGGCGACCACCTTGAGCTCTTCGGACATGGAGTCCTTGAGGTTGCTACTCATCCATACGACCCGCTTGAACCCACCATCGGATGAGATGAACTTCGGGCTGATCAGGTAGTACTTGCCGACTCCCATGACTCCTGGAGTCTGAATGCCGCCACCGGCCATCCCAGCCAGGGTGCTGAACGTCATGCCCGCCGGGGTCATGCTGGTGTCCTCGCGGCTCACGATCATGACGCCGTTTGCCTCGGGGATCAGCATCATGATGCACTCGAAGCAACCGCAGGCTGTCATCGGGTTCTCCATGATGGAGTACATCGCCAATTCCTCCACCACGCCGTGGGAACCGGCTTTGGCGTAGTCGTTGGTTCCCTCCCAATAGCCGCGGACGGGATCGATGACCCTACCCACCTTGATCGGTTGGTTGGGCCCGGTGGGATTGATGCTGAAGGAGGCCTTACAGTCGAGCCAGTTGTAGGCCCCGCATAGGCCCAGGCGCTCCGGGCTGACAACGCACACATGGTTCGGAGCGAAGGACTGGCACAGCGTGCAGGAGTAGAACTCGTCCACCGCGTCGTCGGTCAGGTCCGCCAGCCGCGTGTTGCGGAAGTCGTATGCGGCCCGCGCCTCCTCCAGACGAGCCTCCACCTGGTCGGGATCCGTGACGATGGTGACCTGCACCTTGTCGACGATTGCCCCGAAATCGGAATGGAGTCGGGCGTGCAGGATCTTGCCGAAGTCCTCCAAGTCGAATCCCGCAGCAGCCGCCTTGTTCGAGACGCGTATCCAGGTGATGTCCCGTTGTCCGATGTGCTGAATCCCCGACGCTCCGTTCACGAAATAGTGAATCTGACGTTCGAGAACGGGTTCGAAGTCCGGCTCCATCTGGCGGCCCGCCACCTCGATGAGAATCCCCATGTCCATGCTTCCCTGGTCCTCGATGGCTGATAGGTCCGGTCCCACCACCTCGATCTTGCCGTCCGTCACCTCGTCCAGCTTGACCATCTTCAGGTACTCGAAGCACCGGGAATCCCGGCCGCCGAACTCCGCCCGCATGTCGGCCTTGCGAACCACTTCGCCTTCGAACGCAGAACCGTAGGGAACGGGCACCGGCACATCGGCCACCTGGATCTTGACACCGCGCACCTCGATGCACTTCTGCACCAGCTGTTCGGCCTTCTCCGAGTCGTTGGCCCCTGCGATCTCGTTCCATGGCATTGAGACCACGTGCTCGTAGGTGGTGACACCGGTCGGCAGGATCTGGGGAATGACCGTGTCTGCGATCACCGGGAAGCCGAAGTTGATGGCGCCGGCGGCTGCCGCGTACTTCAAGTCGTCGACCTCGCCGAGGGCGAGGACGAAAGCGAACACGCGATCCTTGTTGTAGTTCAGGATCTCGCGCGCCTGGCCGCCCTTGAGGCCGCCAAAGGTGAGTGCCGAGCGAGTGGCGAAACCCAGGGCGTAGATGGCACTGATCGTATCCGTGCCAAACGGCACCGTGTACGTGTCGTATCCGAGTTCGACGCCTTCCTCATCGAGCTGATCGATGATGCTTCTGCCGTTGACATTCCCAGAGAGGAAGCACAGGATGTTGCGTCGCTGCAACTCGCGCACGATCTGGACGGCAGCTTCATTGGACTTCGCACAACCGACGATTGCAGCGAACCCGGGCATGCGACCGTCGACCAACTGGATGCCCCAGGATCGCAGCTGGATGTCGTCGATGGCACCGTTCAGATGACCGTTAGGAGACTGGCCGTCGCCGCCATTCATGTCCGGGCTGGTGAACGATGTGCCGCCGGCCGACTCGAAGCCCGGCTTGGACTCGGGCTGCAGGCCATACACGTAGCGAATCGCTTCGATGGCCTCCGCAGCAATGAGCGTGGCCATGCCGCTGTCGAGCGTCTCACCCAGGTAGGGCGTCCAGTGCTCCTGAGACGGAGTCGGATGCAACAGGCTGCGGGCGTGATCCAGTATCTCGGACAGCTCACCGAGGTGCTCGACCTCCTTGCCCATCATCCCGAAGATGACGGGCAGGTAGTAGGCCGTGTTGGGGAAAGCGATGGGCGTGTCGGGACCCTTCTCGACGAGCGCCCGCTCCAGCATCACCTCGGCTTCGCCGACCAGTGCGTTGGCACCCCGGATGGCCCGAGTCGCGATGTATCGAGACATGTGCCGTCCTCCTCTAGATCGTTGGAACCTGGCCGTACAAAGCAGCCCGGCGTTCTTCCAGGGGTGCTTCTCCGATCGCCTCTTCCATCTCGTTGAACCGGGCGTCGCCGCTGTGCCCGAATTGGGTCGGGTCGTACTCGGGCAAACCGAGCGCTGCCCGCTTGGCGTCGATGTGGTTGAGCGTGCGCCGGATCATCTCCTGCGGGTCATCGAGGAACTCCAGCCTGGCGCCGTACATCTCCTCCCAGCCGTCGCTGATATGGGCCGAGACCAGGACGCTGTCGGGGACCTTGTCACCCCGACCTTCGACCGGGTTGTAGCCGCCCATCATCACGTAGGCGCCTGAAGCCACGCAGTACGTGGCGATCGAGAGCGCCTTCTCACTCATCCACTCCGGGGCAAGGCCAACGGCAGGCAACTGGTCGATGTCATCACCCAGGCCACCCTCCGCCACCATCTGGGTGAGGACGGTCAGGATGCGGGTGTTGTCGACGCAGGACCCCATGTGCAGCACGGGAGGAATCCCGATCGTCTCGCATACCTCCCGGAGCCCTGGACCCACCCGATCGAGAGCGGCATCGCCAAGGAGAAAGCCCAATTTGGCGCTGGCGATGGCGCTGCAACCGGTCTCCACCACCAACACGTCCTGCTTGAGCAGCGCCTCGGTAATGGCGGTGTGGTGAGAGTCGTGCTGGATGCGGGGATTGGTGCATCCGACGATCGCCGCCACTCCTCGAATCCGCCCGGACATGATGGCGTCGTTGAGCGGCCGGAACGATGCCCGGTAGGAGCCGCCGAGCATGTAGTTGATGTACTCATGGGAGAACCCGGGGACCAGGGAGTTCTTGTAATCCGGGATCTGGATCTCTCCCCGATTCTCATAGTTGTCGATGGCCGTCTTGAGGATGTCTTTGGCGATCGTCAACGCATGGCGCTCATCGAACTCGACGTGGGTGGCGTCCTTGATCCTCACCTTCGGCGACGTCGTGATGATCTTGGTGTGGAAGCGTTCGGCCAGTGTCACCAACGCCTGCATGATGCACTGCACATCGACCACCATCGCCTCCACAGCGCCGGTCAGGATCGCCAGTTCCTGCTGCAGGAAATTGCCGGCCGCGGGTATTCCCTGCCGCATGAGGATCTCATTGGCCGTGCAGCAGATTCCCGAGAGGGAAATGCCCTCGGCTCCGGCCGCCTTGGCATAGGCGATGATCTCGGGGTCCTGCGACGCGGCCACCACCATCTGGCTGAGTGTGGGCTCGTGTCCGTGGACGACCACATTCACCATGTCATCCTTGAGGACGCCGAGGTTCGCTTCGCCCAAAACCGGAGCCGGCGTGCCAAACAGGATGTCCGAGACGTCTGTGGCGATCATGCTTCCGCCCCAACCATCGGCCAGGGCGGTACGCACCGCGTGGTGCATGAGGTGCTCGGTCTCCTGGTCATCACCCATGTGGGTCCGGTGCAGCGCTTCGACGACCTCGCGGTCCACACCCCGTGGGATCACACCGAGCTCTTCCCAGAGCTTCCTGCGCTTCTCCGGAGCGCGCCTGATCGGAGCAAGGGCGCCGCGCTGCTGCCCGAATTGTGCGATGTAGAGATCCGCCAACTCGTTGGCGATTTCTTCGGGCGCACGATCCTTGATGGGGATGTCGTACTCGGCGGCGATGTTTCGCAGTTTGGCGATGTCTTGAATCCTGTAGCCCTCGGCCTCACCGTTGGCCACTGCTTTGAGGGTGAACGCCATGTCGCGCCCGTGGTCGGAGTGCGCGGCCGAACCGGCCGCCACAGACCTGATGAAGTTCCGGGATTGAACGGTGTCGATGGTTGCTCCGCAGACGCCTGTGATCCCGTCCTTGGTGAGCCGGCAAGGTCCCATGGCACACAGGGAGCAACACATGCCCACCGCACCGATATTGCACGGTGCCAACCCATCCGCCCGGCTGAAAGCAGTGCCGATCCCCATCAGATCGGCGCGAGTCAGCATCTCGATGGCGGCCGGGTCGATCGATGACTCCTCGGGGGTGCGCCGCTTGTTCCTCGGCGTCCTCGTCTTCTCATCCACCATTATCTGGTCCTCCCTCGTCCATCGTGGGACCGGTCCCCATTCCGGGACATGGCCAGAGAGGCCTTCCCTCGGAGATGATCTCCTGGCCGAAGGAGACGTCGTTGCCCGCGGTCTCGACGGCCATGCTGTGCCGGAAGTACGTCGTGGCATCACGCCCAACTGCCGGTTCGCCGGACTCGGTCGGCGTCAGAAGCGCCCCGAGGTATCCAGCCTGCTCGAGCGTCTGTCCGAGGACCTCCTCCGACGTCTTCTCTGGGTCGTATTCGATCTCCGCCACCTGGAAGGCGGCGGAAGCGTCAATCGTCTCTACTCCGGGGATCTCGAACAAGATCCGCCGAACCTCGGCCACATGGTGGTCGGCGTACATGACGGGGAGAGCAACTTGGTATGACATCACTTTGCGAGGCCACCTATCCGCTCGATTCGAGGGCAATCCGGCGTCTCTGCGATCAGTTCGGCCAAGGTCATCGATCCCCTTCTTGCCCACTCGATCCTGCCCATTCTGTGGGAGCCTTCTCTCTCGGCGTCACCTGCCGCCCGGGAGTCTCCGGGCATGGTCACACTCTGGCGGTTCGAGCCTCTAGGTCCCTAGGGGCTTTGGGCCCTGGTACAGCGCAAATGGCCTCGGTTCGGTCGTGTGCCGCTACCCGCGTAGAGGCCTCCATCAGGGAGTCACACCCAGGGGGGTCTCAGCGCGTCATCCCGGTTTCCTGTGACGTCGTGCTCGCCAGAGCATCGCTACCCGCCTCGGTGTCCGTTGGCTCACACCACCACTGGCGGAACTGCCCCCTGGTGCCGTGTCGGCGCTGACCCTTTCGATCAGCCCTCGGCAAGAATCCTGTCGACCAGCCGGCTGCCGAGTATTGCCAGCCCGTCGACCACCATGTCGAGGTGGGCGGTGGCGTCGAAGAGGATGGATGCCTTCGATGCGAAGTCCTCATCACCCAGCCAGTAGATCGCCGCCATGTCGATTCTTGGAAGCACTGTGAAGGCGAACCCGGCATCGCCGTGGTCGATGGGAGTGCCTCCCAGCGCCCTGCAGGCGGCACCGAAGCCGGCAACATCGAGTTGCCAGCGTTTCGCCAGGCGATCCGGACCGTAACCCTGGAACGCCTGGTTGTAGAACGATCCATTGGGCAGATCGCGGAAGCTGACCCAGCGTTCAGCCGGAGGTCCGCCGTAAGTCGTGCCGAGGTAGGTGAGCACCAGGCTCTGCAAGAAGGAGTTGACCTCGCCACCGCCGGGGTGCGACACCACGTAGTCGATCGTGTCGACCTCGTAGTCATCGAACAGCATCGCCAGCCGCAGCCTGCCTCCGTCGAGAATCGCCCCGCTACGGCGGGCGATGTCATCGGGAGTCAACCGGCGCAACTCGCTGCGCAACGCCACCACCTTCGGTTCGAGCTTGTCGACCCAGATCCGCTCCGGATCGTGTTTGGGCTGGTGGTGCTGCAACACCGGGCTGCCTCCGGATCTGGCAGTGGCTATCGGGACAGCATCAGCGTAGACCGTCGGCTTCCACAATCCGGCGATCGACTCAGACGCGATCTCTTGTGCTGAAGCCCATAGACTGGATTCCGAAGGCGAGCCGGACGACCGGCGAGAGCCACGCCGTGGAGCTGATGGAGGCGCCATGCTGATCGAGGGATACGACCTGGAGATCCTCACACCCCCTTGTGAGCCTGGCGCCGAGCGCTACTTCGCAAAGGCCCATCTCCCGGAGGACATCTCCGAAGTCCTGCCGTATCTGAACGGCACTCTGAGCGGTGCATCGTTCATGCCCGCGGCCAAGGCGTTGACCTGGGAGAAGGACGGCCACAGAGTTGCGTTCCACGCAGTCGAGATCGACCTCGGCACTATTGAGAGCCGTGAGTGGGCGGAGCAACAGATGGACGAATTGATCGAATTGATCAATCGCACCTGGGATCGCCGAGAGGAACTCACCCCCGACTTCGAGACCATTCAACGTCTGACACCGATGGCCGTCTACCAACGGTTGCCCAAGACCAACTGTGGGCAGTGCGGTGAGTCGACCTGCTTCAACTTCGGTCTCAAGCTGGTGATGTCCCAGAAAGAACTCAAAGACTGCCCGCCCCTCTTCGAGCCACAGTACGGCGAGAACCTGAGCGCGCTGGAGGCGGACCTCATTGCAGCCGGTCACGCCGGCGGCTAGTGCTCTGGCCAGGAACGTTGGCGATGTTCAGGGCGAGGCAGGGGCGTCATCCGGCAAGGACGCAGGACGTGGACGCACTTCACCGTGCGTCGAGGACGAGGACACAGCCGGGGGCGTCATCTGGCCGTCGTGAAC
>JABMPV010000048.1 GCA_013202595.1 bacterium | reverse complement strand
GGGTCGAGGTGATCGAAGGTCCAGCCTGCGTCGTACAGGTCGATGCGCTCGGCTTCCTTCCAGAAGTCGAGAATCGGCTGCCATTCGCTGAACTGGGGGCGGGTCTTGAACGAGAGTCGCATATGTGGCTCCTCAGTCGGCGAACCAGGCGGGCGGGATGTCGAAGGGCACCATTGTTCGCTCCCTGGAGACGAACCTGGCTCTGTGGGTGAAGCCGGCCTCGGCTGCCTCTGCTCGAGCCAGGTCGAGTCCCCAGGCCGCCTGCTCGGGGTTGTGCCCGTCGCTGGCGAAGGTGATGGCGAGACCGGCCTCGTAGATCATGCGGATGAACAGCGGCGAGGGGTAGATCTCGTGCACCGGATGGCGCAGGCCGCCGGTGTTGATCTCGATGGCCACGTTGGTCTTCTTGGCGGCTGAGAGGAAGGCTGCGTACAGATCCGTCTGCTCGCTGAGAAACCGCTTGCCCTGGCACTTCACCCGATCTGGGTGGGTGACCACGTCGATGGTCCCCGATTCGGCCATCTCGGAGAGAACCTCGAAGTAGCGCTCATACACGCCGCGGGGCCCCATTCGGCCCCATTCGTACTGAGAATGCGGCCGATCGAACCACCATCCGTCGATCCAGTGGATGGAACCGAGCAGGACGTCCCATGGGTACGGTTCGATCAGTTCGAGGATCTGCTCCATGCGGGTGGGAAAGAAGTCGACTTCGAGGCCGAGCAGGACGGGCAGGCCGGCGTCCTTCGCCTTCATGATGACTTCGACGTACTTCTCGAGCGACATCACCCTGTCGGCCTCGATGTCGCGCTCGGTATGGGCCCTCAGCGTCGGGTCGGGCGCCTTCTCCCAAAACGGGCCGATGGCATCGGTCGACTCGACACAGCGGTAGAGGTGCTCGGTGAAGGTGAGTTCGGTGACGCCCCGCGTCGCAGCCTTCTCGAAATATCGCTCGATGTGATCGAGGCTGTACTCACCCGGCGGCGGAGGCGGCAGGACCCCATCCCGGTACTTCCGGTGCGGATAGAGGTGGAGATGGGTGTCGCTCATGCCGTCCTTTGGATGGATGCCGTCTGCGGTCGAGGATACCGGCACTGTGTTGTGCCGTGATCGGCGTCGTGCCCGACATCGTCGGCCGAATGGCAGCGACGCAATGGGGCCCCGGTCGGTGGCCGGGGCCCCATCTGTGGGCGATCGGGAGGAGTCGATCAGGTCCTGGAGATGGTGCCTTCCCAGGTACCGACCTTGTCGCCGCGCAGATCGTTCTCGTCGTACCAGTAGCTGGTCACTGCCTTCGTCTCGGTGAAGAACGCAACACCGTCGCGCCCCATCACATGGAGATCTCCGAAGAAGCTGTCCTTGTGACCGCTGAAGGGGAACACCGAGATCGGGACGGGGATGCCGACGTTGATGCCGACCATCCCGCCGTCGATGCGGCGAGCGAACTCTCTCGCGTGGTAGCCGCTGCGAGTGAAGATCGAGGCACCATTGGCGAACTCGCTCGAGTTGATGGCCTCGACACCCTCGTCGAAGTTGGCGACCCGCTTGATGTACAGCACGGGGCCGAAGACCTCTTCGCGTCCGCACGACATCTCGGGCGTGACGTTGTCGAAGATGGTCGGTCCCACGTAGTAGCCGCCCTCGTACCCCTCGACGACCGGGTTGCGGCCGTCGAGTACCGGGGTTGCGCCCTCTTCGATGGACTTCTCGATCCACCCTTCGACGAACTCCTTGTGACCCTGGTTGACCAACGGCCCCATCTCGGTGTCGGCTTCCCACGCGGGCCCGAGCTTGCGCTCGGACGCCAGTTCCGTGATGGTGGCAACCAACTCGTCGGCGATCTCCTCTTCGACCACGATCACAGGCAGCGCCATGCAGCGCTCGCCTGCGCACCCGAAGGCCGAGTTGATGATCCGCTGGGCTGCGGCCTTCAGCGGGGCATCCCTGAGCACCAGGGCGTGGTTCTTGGCCTCTGTGAGCGACTGCACGCGCTTTCCAGCTGCTGCGGCGGTGGTGTACACGTGCTTGCCGACATCTCGGCTGCCGACGAATGAGACGCCTCTGACGTCGGGGTGGGTCAGGAGGCTCTCCGCCTCGTGACGCGAGCAGGTCACAAGGTTGAAGACGCCGGCCGGAAGGCCCGCCTCGGCGAGGAGTTCCGTCATGCGCATGCTGGTCTGGGGCACATACGAAGCGGCCTTCATGACCATCGTGTTGCCGGTGGTGATGCACAGCGGGGCCATCCAACCCATCGGGATCATCGCCGGGAAGTTCCACGGGGCGATGCCGGCGAACACGCCGAGCGGCTCACGGTAGGTCACCGTGTCGAAGCCCTTGGAGACGTTCATCAGCGAGTCGCCCTGCATGGTCACAGGGAGAGCGCAGGCCAACTCGGTCACCTCGACTGCCTTGAGCACGTCGCCCCTGGCCTCCTGGTAGGTCTTGCCCATCTCCGTAGCCAGGATGACGGCGAGTTCGTGGAGGTTCTCGTCGAGCAGTGCCTTGAACTTGAACATGATCTGCACCCGCTGGGGGAGCGGGGTGTCACGCCATGCCGGGTAGGCGGCCTTGGCTGCCGCAACGGCGCCATCGACCTCTTCTGCGGTGCAGCGTGGCGCCTCGGCCATCACCTCACCGGTGCTGCTGTTGGTGATGGCATACCACTCGTCGGTCTCGGAGACCTTCCATTCACCGTTTACGAAGTACTTCAGGCGTTCAGCCATGGGCTTCCCCTTGTTGCGTGTCAGTCAGTTGTCAGTGATCAGTTGCCGACTCGTGCGGCGACCGCAGTCCCCACTTCAGAGGTGGAGTTGGTGCCCCCGAGATCCTTTGTGCGGATCTCGCGTTCGGAGAGAATCGCGGCGACTGCCTGGCCGACAGAGTCGGCTGCGTCGTTCTCGCCGAGATGGTCGAGCATCATACGCACCGCCTCGATCGAGGCGATGGGGTTGACCCGCTGCATGCCCGTGTACTTGGGGGCAGATCCGTGGATCGGCTCGAACATCGATGGGTACCTGCGCTCGGGATCGATGTTCCCGCCTGCCGCCAGGCCCATCCCGCCCTGCAGCATGGAGCCGAGGTCGGTGATGATG
>JABMPV010000007.1 GCA_013202595.1 bacterium | reverse complement strand
GTTCTCAACACCGCTTCGTCGGCCGCCCGCTTGTTCGCCTCAGCGCCTTCGAGCAGCACCGAGGCCTCAGTCAGGTGCGGGGTGGCCCCCTGAGCCGGCACCTCGGAGACCGTCTGCTCACACACCGGACATGCACCGCCGGAGGTCAGTTCCGAGCGCAATGTCAGGGCCATGTCCGCATGCCTCGCCTCGTGGAGCGCGCGCGTCGCCTCATCGACCATCGCAGCCGCCTCGACCGCAGCGGCCGACGCAACATCGGCAGCACGCTGGTTGTCGGCGACCACCAGTTGGGCATCGGTGATCCGCTGCCCGGCGGCAACCGCCGCATCCTCTGCTGCCGCTGCGGTCGCGGCGACCGACGCCGCCTGCGCTTCCTCAGCCTCGAGGCGAGCGAGTAACCCGCCGGCGTCGCGTAGGCCCTGCTCACCTCCGGCAGCCGCCACCACCGCAGCATGGGCGTCGACGGCGGCGCCAATGGCAGCACCGGTCGACGCGAGAGCCTCAGCCGCCGCCATCACCCCGGCCCCGGCCTCATTGGCCTGCTTCACGAGAGCAGCCAGGCTGCGGGGATCAGGCAGCGCTTCAGACAGCGGATCGAGTCTGGCCAGTTCCTCGCGCGCCGCCGCTTCGGCCGCCAGGTGGCCGGTCTCCTCGACTCCGGCCTCAGTCAGTGGTTCGAGCAGGGCGGCCAGGAGATCGGCCCGAATCCGGGCGGGCCCGGCCTCCTCGCAGGTGGTTGCCAGAGCGGTCTGCTTCGCAGCCATCCCGGAGCGCAATTGGTCCAGCGCATCCAGATCGGCCGAGGCCGTGCAACGGCCATCTGGGCAGCGGTCCGCATCTCGGCGAGGCGCCCAAGATCGAACACGCCCTTGAGCACCGCATCCCGATCGCCGGTGGTCCCGCTCAGGAATGCGTCGAACTCGCCCTGGGCGAGCATGACCGAACGCTGAAAGGCCGCGAAGTCGAGTCCGAGGAGTTGCTCCACCCGGGCCGTGACCTCGCGGGCCCTGTCCGCCACATTGACGTCCTGCCCGTCGATCACCTCGTAGAGCGCATGTGCCGATTGGCCGCTCTTCCTCAGCGAGCGAACGACCTTCCATCGAGACCCATCGACCTCGAACACCAGTGCGACCTTGCCCTCCTGACGCCGCTGTCCGACGAGGTCGCTCACGTTGGCACCGCCCCGCGGCGTCCTGGCATACAGGGCGAAGGAGATGCCGTCGAGGATCGTCGTCTTGCCGCTGCCGATGGGGCCGACGACACCGACCAGGTGCCGATCCTCCCAGCGGAAGACGGCCGGCCCGTGATAGGAGCGGAATCCGTCGAGGGTCAGTTCAATCGGCCGCATCCGAAGCCTCCTCCTCGAATGCACTGAAAGCGGCGAGCAGTTGCTCATCGGGTGCCGAGCCATGCGTGGTCTCGAAATACTCGGCATAGACCTCGACGAGTGGCCGGTCTGATGTGGCCCGGGCCTCGGCTTCGGGGCGCTCGTAGCGGGCCTGGACCTTGACCAGGTGCTCGAAACGATCTCTCGCCAGGTCGGCCAGGCCCTGCCGGGGGCCGTCGGTGTCAACGACCAGATCGAGATAGGCATCGTCGAGGTCGTCGCGGGCGTCGAGTTGGTCCCAAGTTCCCTCGGCCCGGATCAGCGGCCGGCCCGCGCCGACATCCACCGAGCGCACCGTCGCCGGTGCATCGGGTGCGGTGTCGACCACCACGACACGCTTGACCTCACCGGCTTCGCCGAAGTCGAGAGGCAGCAGCGACCCCGCATACTCGGCAGGCACCTGTGCTCCCGGCACCGGCTGGGGAGCATGGATGTGCCCCAGGGCGACGTAGTCGAGCATGGTGGGCACGGCCATGGCGTCGGCTGCATAGGCCTCGCCAAGGTGCAGTTCGCGCTCGCCGCGCTGTAATCCCCGGTGCACATTGACGCCGCCGACCATGAAGTGGCCGACAAGCAGGCCGGTATCGCCTTTGGCCAGGCGGGTTCCGATCTCGTCCGCGTATCGGCCACAGATGCCCCTGACCCGATCTGCGTAGGTGCCGTACCAACTGTCTGCCCGCTCCATGAAGTCGACCACCTGGGCAGCCCTGAGGAACGGGAAGCAGCCGATGTGCGCCGTACCTGCCTCCGTCTCGATGGTCAGGACACCGCCGTCGTCCGGCCTGCGGATGGAGCCGACGAGATGGACACCGAACCGGACGAGGAGCGGGGCAAGAGCGTCAAACAGGCCCGGCGAGTCGTGATTGCCTGCCACCACGACGACCGGTCGGTCGCCTCCGGATGCCAGTGCCATCAATCCGCTGATACCCACCCGCAGAGCCTCCACGGGAGGGATGGAGCGGTCGAACAGGTCTCCGGAATGGAGCACGATATCTGCCTGCTCGTCGTCGGCGACGGTCACGACGCGGTCGATCGCCTCTTGATGCTCCTCCATGCGGTCGAATCGGCCGATGCGCTTGCCGACGTGCCAGTCGGAGGTGTGCAGAACCCTCATCTACAAGCCATCAAAGGGGTCGACGTCCGAATCGTCGACCTCCTCGCGCCGGGTTGCCCACGGCGGGAACGGGAAGTCGATCACCACAGGGACCGGGATGGCCGGCTGTGACACGACCATGGTCCCCGGCTTCAGGAGCCTCGCCCTCGCTCTGGTAGAGGGCAGCATCCACCCGTACTCGGACCGCTCGGCCTCCGCGGCGTCGAGACGACCTGCCACCCTGATGGCCGCGTTCTCGAGGACCTCGGAGGCGACGCGTGATGCAGTCTGCTGGG
>JABMPV010000047.1 GCA_013202595.1 bacterium | reverse complement strand
GTCCGACGTCCGATGTCCGACACTGATGACTGATGTCCGACACTGATGACCGACGACCGATGACTGACAACCGATGACCGATGACCGAGAACTGTCGACCGCCGGCAGACGCCCCCGTTAGCCTCACCTCTATGACCGAAATCCTCTTGACCGGTGAGGCGCTGTCGCCAGCCCAGGTAGTCGCCGTCGCCAATCGAACTGCAACCGTTCGCCTCGATGCATCCATCGCAGACCGGATGGCGCCGGCCCGACGCGTCGTCGAACGGGCCGTGGCGGAGAACCGTGTGGTCTACGGCATCACGACGGGTTTTGGTGCTCTGTCATCTACGCGTATCGAACCGGAACTCGTTCGCGAGGCGCAACTCGCTCTGCTGCGGTCCCACGCCGCAGGCGTGGGCGCTCCGCTCGGTCCCGAGATGGTCAGGGCCATGCTGCTGCTGCGAGCCAGGACTTTGTCCCAGGGGAACTCGGGTGTGCGCCCCCTGATTGTGGAGCGTCTGCTCGATCTGCTTCGGCTGGACCTGCTTCCCGTGGTGCCGTCCCAGGGTTCGGTCGGCGCCTCGGGAGATCTCGCCCCGTTCGCCCATCTCGCCCTGCCGCTGGTCGGTGAGGGGTTTGTCACAATGGACGGCGAGACCATGCCCGGCGACGTCGCTCTCGCCCGCCACGGGATGGAGCCGATCGTCCTCGAAGCCAAAGAGGGTCTGAGCCTGCTCAACGGGACAGAGGGCATGCTGGCCATGGGTGTGCTCGGCCTCGCCAGGGCCATGCGCCTCGCCAGAGCCGCCGACATCGCGTGCGCTCTCAGCGTCGAGGCGCTGCTCGGAAGCGAGCGCCCGTTCCAGCCCAGGATCCACGAGTTGCGTCCCCATCCCGGACAGGCCATCTCGGCCGAGGCGGTGCGGCGCATGCTCGAAGGCAGTGAGATCGTCGCCAGTCATCATCACGACTTCGCCCATGCGGTCCAGGACGCGTACAGCCTCCGCTGTGCGCCCCAGGTGCACGGTGCGTGCCGTGATGTGCTGTCCGAGGCCGAGCGGGTGTTCACCATCGAGCTCGGGTCGGTGGCCGACAACCCCCTGGTGTTCCCCGATGCCGGGGAAGTGGTGTCGGCCGGCAACTTCCACGGCCAGCCGCTCGCCTTCTCCCTCGATTTCATGGCCATGGCCGTGACCGAGTTGGGCAGCATCTCCGAGCGCAGGACCGACCGCATCCTCGATCCCGAGCGGTCTTCGGGGCTCCCGGCGTTTCTCGCCACGCGCCCCGGTCTCAACAGCGGCCTGATGCTCACGCAGTACACGGCAGCGGCGTTGGTGGCGGAGAACCGGGTTCTCAGCCACCCTGCCTCGATCGAGAGCATCCCGACATCTGGATCGCAGGAAGACCATGTCTCGATGGGTTGGGGGGCCGGTCGCAAGCTCGGGCCGGTGCTCGACAACACAGCCAGGGTCCTCGCCGTCGAGGTGCTCTGTGCGGCCGAAGGGATCACGCGGCGCGGGCCAACTTCACCGGGTGAGGGCACCGGTCTGGCCCTGAGAGCCATCAGGGAGGTGGTGCCTCCACAGGACCAGGACAGGTCGCCATCCCCCGACATCGAGGCGATCGCAGCACTCATAGAGAGCGGAACGCTGGAGAGCGTCGTTGCCGGCATCGTTGCCGGGTGATCTACGCTGGCGTGTACATCGTCGCAGGGGCCGCCATTGGTGGCACACATCACATAGAAGGGCTTCATCATGGGATTCATGGACACTGTCAAGGGTTGGTTCGGCAAGGCCAAAGACAAGAGCGATCCGGCCGTCGAGAAGGCAGGAGAGGTCGCGGGCAAGGCGTGGGACAAGACCAAGGACGTCGCCGGTGATGCCTGGGACAAGACCAAGGACGTCGCCGGTGATGCCAAGGAGTTCGTCGAGGACAAGATCGAGGACGTCCGCAACAAGGACGACGATGGGGACTCGGACGAGAAGGCTTCCGAGGGCGAGTAGCCGCTCGGCGACAGCCAAGAGCACACAGGGCGTCCCGGCCGGGGCGCCCTGTTTCGTCGGTCGCTTCGACAGCTTGATCGAGGTCGGCTGATCAATCGACGGTGATCAGCACTTCCCGGGCGCTGCGCCCTGCGGGGTGAACGCCGATGTCGAACCATGGGTAGGCATCATCCATGCCCCCAAGCCAAGCGACGAGCCGCGCGCCCCACTGTCCGGTCCCGATGCAGAAGTCCTGAAGTGCCCTGGGGTGCCGGCCGGTGAACAGCACTGCGATGGCGGCGATCCAGGCGACCAGTATCAGGGCGAGTTCGATGAGGATCGCAAGGACCAGGAACGGCAGGATCGCGACGACCTTGAGTCCGACGACGCCGAGCGCGGCCCACACCCGACTGGGTGAATCGTTCGTCGTGGTGTCGAGAGCGGGGAGGTAGTCGTCCGGTGGGGTCGATTCCATCGGTGGGTAGACATCAGTGACTCCGGTGAGCCAGGCGCGCATCCTCACCCACCATCCGGCGGTCACCGTGACCATCGTCGAGACGAATCCGGGGACGTCACCCGTGATGAGGGTCCACCACCATCCTGCGTAGAGAGCCAATCCCAGTGCGGCTTCGAGCATCATCAGCACGATCACATGAGGGATCAGCAGCGGGATCTTGATGAATAGGACGCCGAGAGCCGCCACCGACCGGCGCGGCCTGTGGTTGTACCGGTACCGGATGTGTGCGGCTGGCACCCGTCCTCCAGATACGACTTCCCCCGAGGCTAGCCCCGGGGGAACGTCAGGCGGTTGTCTCCGATCGGGTCAGGTCAGGCGCTGGGTTCGATCTCGATCCCGAACGGCGGGTACTCGTCGGTCAATCCGTAGAACCAGGCAGAGACCCGCATCGTCCACTGGATCGCCCCCGACCAGAAGCGCTCGATGCCCTGGGAGGTCGTGCCGGTGAAGGCGACGATGAAGTAGTTGATCCAGATGGCGATGATGGCGGCGAAGCCCACGAAGAAGAGGCCGATTGCGTGCGGGATCAGCATGACGCCCTTGACGATCATCACGATGCCGGCGACGGCGAGACCGCGGCTGGGCTCATCGTTGCGAGGCACGCTCAGCGAGGTCGGGTATCCGGTCGGCTCCATCTCGAACGGTGGATACACGTCGGTGACCCCGCCGAGCCACATGCTGGTCCTGGCACTCCATCCGAGGTACCCGGCGAGAATGCTGCGGATGCCCTCGGGCATCTTGCCGGTGATCGCGACCACCCAGAAGCCGATGTAGGCGAGGATCCCTGCCAGCCACCCCAGCACGCCGACGACGATCAGGTGCGGAAACAGGAGGAGGCCTTTGAGGAGGATGATGCCCAGTGCCGCCAGTCCGCGGCTCGGTGCTTCATTGGTCGAATATGACAGTTCTGCTTGGTTCATGGGGTCCTCCGGTAGTCGTGGAAGGCACGTTAGAGCCTGGACTGGCTGCTTGTCGGGACCTCTCCGCAGAACGGGATTGCGGTCGGTAGCGTTGGGGGACCGAATCTGGAGGTACCGGGTGTCTGGCCCGCGAGTTGTGAGGGCCCCCAGGGGCACTGAGCGTTCAGCGAAGGGTTGGCTGCAGGAGGCCGCGCTCCGCTGTCTGATGAACAACCTCGATCCGGAGGTCGCCGAGCGCCCGGACGACCTGGTGGTCTACGGGGGTCGCGGCCGGGCGGCGCGCACCTGGGATGCCTTCGACTCGATCGTGGCCACCCTCAGGGACCTCGAGGACGATGAGACCCTCCTCGTCCAGTCGGGCAAGCCTGTCGGTGTGTTTCGCACGCACCCGATGGCGCCCCGGGTGCTGATCGCCAACAGCATGCTGGTCCCCGATTGGGCCGATTGGGAGCACTTCTGGGAGTTGGAGGCGGCCGGGCTCACCATGTACGGCCAGATGACGGCCGGTTCGTGGATCTACATAGGCACCCAGGGCATACTCCAGGGGACCTATCAGACCTTCGCTGCCATCGGCGAGCAACGCTTTGGAGGATCGCTCGCCGGCACCATCACGCTGACCGCAGGTCTTGGTGGAATGGGTGGGGCGCAGCCTCTGGCCATCACCATGGCCGGCGGTGTGGCACTGTGTGTCGAGGTGGATCCGCTCCGCATCCAACGCCGGCTGGAGACCCGGTATCTCGACGAGATGGCCGCCTCGCTGGACGATGCGGTGGCCCGGGTCACGGCGGCGAAGGCCGAGGGCCGACCGCTGTCGGTCGGAGTCGCAGGCAATGCGGCCGAGGTCTTCCCCGAGTTGCTCGAGCGCGGCGTCGAGATGGACATCGTGACCGATCAGACCTCCGCTCACGACCCATTGGATGGATACGTGCCAGCGGGGTACACCATGGATGGTGCGGTGAAACTGCGTGCCAAGGATCCCCAGAGGTACGTCGAGGAGGCCAGGGCGTCCATGGCCAGACATTGCGAGGCCATGGTGGGCTTCCAGCGAGCCGGTTCCGAGGTGTTCGACTACGGGAACAACCTCCGAGGCGAGGCACGCGAGGGAGGGTTCGCCGAGGCCTTTGCCTACCCCGGATTCGTCCCTGCCTACATCCGGCCGCTGTTCTGCGAGGGCATGGGACCCTTCCGCTGGGTGGCCCTGAGCGGCGATCCGAAGGACATCGAGGAGACCGACAAGGCGCTGCTCGAGTTGTTCCCCGACAACCATTTGCTGCGACGCTGGCTGGAGATGGCCGCCGAGCGAGTCGAGTTCCAGGGTCTTCCCTCCCGAATCTGCTGGCTCGGCTACGGCGAGCGCCATCTCGCAGGGCTTGCGTTCAACGAGCTCGTCCGGTCGGGCAAGGTCTCGGCGCCGATCGTCATCGGCCGGGATCATCTTGACAGTGGTTCGGTGGCGTCGCCCTACAGGGAGACCGAGTCGATGATGGATGGGTCTGATGCGATCGCCGACTGGCCGATCCTCAATGCGCTCCTCAACACCGCCTCAGGAGCGGCGTGGGTGGCGGTCCACCACGGCGGCGGCGTCGGGATGGGGAAGTCGATCCATGCGGGTGCCCAGGTGGTTGCCGACGGCACGGACGATGCAGCTTTCCGGCTGGAAAGGGTGCTCACCAACGATCCCGGGACCGGTGTGATGCGTCACGCCGACGCCGGGTACGAGCGGGCAGTCGATGTGGCCAGGGAACGCGGCGTGCGGATCCCGATGCTCGATGTCTGATCTGCTGGTCTGCGGCATCGGGCGCCTGGTGACCAATGGTCCCGGAGGCGATCTGCTGGACGTGGTCGAGAGCGCTGCCGTGGTGGTCCGGGACGGTCGCATCGTATGGGCCGGCCCTGAGTCCGGGATGCCTTCCGGGTACCGCGACGGCCCGGTCATCGATGTCGACGGTCGGGCGGTCATCCCCGGTTTCGTCGATGCCCACACCCATCTGGTCTTCGCAGGCGATCGATCGGACGAATTCGCCCGCAGGCTGAGAGGGGATAGCTACGAGAAGATCCTCGAGGCAGGCGGAGGAATCCACTCCACGGTGGCGGCGGTCAGGGCGGCATCGCCTGAGGATCTGGCCGCGGAGGCATCCCGGCGTGCACTGCGAATGCTGCGCCTTGGTACGACAACGGTCGAGATCAAATCCGGCTACGGACTGAACACGCCCACCGAGGTCGCGATGCTCCGGGCCGCCCGGGAGGTGGGGGAGCGGACGCCACTCGACGTGGTGACCACCTTCCTCGGCGCCCATGTCGTCGATCGCGGGATGTCGAGCGACGACTACGTCGACCTGGTGATCGAAGAGATGCTGCCGGCGTGCGCTCCACTTGCGGACGGCTGCGACGTGTTCTGTGATCGCGGAGCGTTCAGCGTCGACCAGGCTCGCCGGGTGCTTCGGGCCGGTTCCGATCTGGGGCTGATCCCGAGGATCCACGCCGAGCAACTGGCGAGGACCGGGGCTTCGGCGCTTGCGGCCGAGGTGGGCGCGGCCAGCGCCGATCATCTGGAGCAGGCGACGGTCGGGGATGCCGGGATGTTGCGTGATTCAGGGGTGGCTGCGGTCCTGTCACCGGGCGTCTCGCTCTCGATGCAGATGCCCATGGCTCCGGCCCGGATGCTCTGGGATACCGGCGTGACGGTGGCGTTGGCAACCGACTGCAACCCGGGGACCGGCTACATCGAGTCGATGCCCTTCGTCGTGGCGCTTGCCTGTCTGGAGATGGGCCTGACCCCCGAGGAGGCTCTGTGGGCAGCCACCCGGGGAGGGGCGCTCGCTCTTCGTCTGGCGGATCGGGGCTGGATCGGCCCCGGTGCGATCGGCGACCTCGTCGTGCTCGACGCCCCCAGCGAGGTCCATCTGCCCTACCGCCCCGGCAGCGACCTGATCTGGCAGGTCATCAAGCGCGGCATCCCTGTCGGGTGAGATCACCCGGGCGCCGTCAGAGGAGGATCGAGAGATTGGGCGACGAAGCGAACCGTGAGATCGAGGACCGGGTTGCGTTGCGTCACCTCGTGGAGCAGTACGCCATGGCAGCCGACCGGCGTGATGCAGCGCTGTTTGCGGATGTGTTCGCCGAGGATGGAGTCCTGATCACTCCGAAAGGCGAAGTCCGCGGGCGCGCCGAGTTGCTGGCGATTCCCGAGCAACTCGACGTGTTCGAGAGCACGCGGCACCGGGTCGACGATCACAGTGTCGTGTTCCCTGGGTCGGACGGGGTTCGTGCAACCGGCGAAGTGGAGTGCGTGGCTGAGCACAGGTCGGTTTCCGGGGGGCGCGAGCGGGTCTATGTCATGTACATCCGCTATCACGACGAGTACGTCCGCGACGGTTCCGGCTGGCACATCGTGAGCCGTCGTCTGGACTTGCTGAGGGATGAACACCGATAGGCCGGCCGGTGTTCGGTCGTTGCTCATATGACCGCGGGACCCGGAGACGGGTACGGTGAACGAAGCGGAGGTACTCAGAGATGATTCGCCATGTCGTGGCATTGACCTGGAATGAAGGGGCGTCGGACTCGGCCGTGGCCCTGGTGGGCGAGGGCTTCGCCAGGCTCTCGAGGGAGATCCCCGAGATCAAGTCCTATTCATTCGGGCCGGACCTCGCCATTTTCCGTGGCAACGCTGACTACGGACTCGTTGCCGGCTTCGAGTCCGAGGAGGACTTCAAGACGTATGTCCACCATCCCTCTCATCAGGCCTTCATGCGAGAGGTGACGGGGCCGATCACCGCATCGTTCATGTCAGTGCAATTCGTCGAGTAGACCGAGGGCGATTTCGGGGAGCGATATCGCGGCTGAATCGGCGAAGTGCCCGGCTTCCAACCGACGGGCCTGTGTGGCTACCCGCCGATGGATGACTTCCACGCCTCGCGCCACTTGACCTTGCCCGAGCGCAGGATGGCTCCGGCGTAGAGACGCCCGGCGAACCGGATCATGAACCAGATACCGAACACCATCAGGGTGATGGACACCGCGATCTCCCACGGTTCGGCATAGTCCCGGATGATCCGCAGCGGCATGGTGAGCGGTGCGGTGACGGGGATCATCGACATCACCTTGAGCACGATGTTGTCGCCGGCGGGGGCGGTGGTCAGGGCGACCATGTAGGCCACGCCGAGACTCAGGTTGATGGGGATGGCGCCGTTGGCGACGTTCTCATGGGGGGCGACCATTGCTCCCGCCGCCCCGTAGATCGCGCTGTAGAGAGCGAACCCGAGCACGAACCAGATGACGACGATGGCGAGGCCGAGGGCGGTCCCTGCGGGGACCGGGAAGAGGTCGGTGGCGATCGCAGCGGTGAGAGCGGCGCCGGCGGTGAGCACCACTTCGAGGAACCCCATGGCACCGATGGCTGCCACCTTCCCCGCGAGGAGGTGGCGGGGCAGCATCGTCCCCAATATGACCTCGACCACCCTGCTTCGCTTCTCCTCGGCGACGCCCTCCATGATCACCTGGCCGGTGAAGATGATGCCCAGGAACAGGACGATCACGCTGATGAACCCGAGCGCCTCATCGGCCTCCTGCGCCGTGATGGTCACGCCTTCCGACTCGGCGAGCAAGCCGGCTAGCGTCACCCCGGCTGCGGCGACGGTGAGGAGAATCAACGACGTGATGAGCAGTGCTTTGCGGCGAGCCTCGAACTCCCGGAGCGCCACCAGGCCCATGGTCCGCCACTTGCTCATGGCGCCACCGCCTCGCGAAAGACCTCGGATAGGCTCGGCGGGGCGAAACTGAACTGCAGGAGTGTCCCTGCGGCGGCGGCAGCCGCAGCGATGGCGGCGGGTTCGGCCGATCGATCGACGACCATCCTGACCTTGTCACCGTTTCGACTGACGATCTCGGCGCCGGGAATCGACTCCGCCCATGTGGAGCCGGCACCGGAGACGGCCGCCTCGACCACCCGGTGCTCGGATGCAGCCCTGAGTTGGTCCACCTTGCCCGAGAGGACGACGTCGCCTTCATTGATGATTGCCACGTCTTCACACAGGTCTTCCACCACGTCGAGTTGATGGCTCGAGAACACGACGGCAGCACCGGCGTCGGCTCGAGCCCTGAGCAGTTCGGCCATGGTGTGGGCCGCCAGCGGGTCGAGTCCGGAGAACGGCTCGTCGAGGACCATGAGATCGGGGGAGTGCACCAGCGCGACGGCGAACTGGACTCGCTGCTGATTGCCGTGCGAGAGGTCCTGGACCCGGCTCTCCATCCGCGCGCTCAACCCGAGTTCCTCGAGGAGGTCGCGTGCCGCCGTCTCGGCATCGGACTTGGCGAGACCGTGGTGGCGGGCGAAATAGGAGACCTGGGCGAGCGCCGTCATGCGCGGGTAGAGGCCCCGTTCCTCCGGCATGTAGCCGAACCTCTGGCGATCGAGGCGGTCGACCGGACCGTCGTCCCATGTGACGGCCCCATCATCGAGTTGGATGAGTCCGAAGATCGATCGCATCGCCGTGGTCTTTCC
>JABMPV010000046.1 GCA_013202595.1 bacterium | reverse complement strand
GTCGATGACCTCGGCGAGTGGCATGCCGTCCCAGGCCCACTCCATGATCTCGTCGCAGACGATCGCTGTCGCCTCGGGAACGTTCAGCATCCTGCCCCTGGCCCGGCGCCGGCGGGCGAGTTCGGCCATCGTGAAGATCGTGAGGCGATTGACTTCCTTGCCTGTCAGGCGCATCGCGATCTCCTCGGGTCGGGTGATGCCCTAGTTTGCCGGATACCAGGGCGGCCACTCTTCGGGGTGATGAAGCGCTCGGGGAACGGCTTGGCACCGGGATGATCCTCCATGGCCCATCCCTCTGGATACCAGGGCACTCCCGTGACGCACTCCACCAGTTCGTAGAGCATGGTCTTCAGAGTGCACGGTACGGCACCTGCCCGGTACATGCGGTTCAGCGCGGGACCCGGGTGGGCCTCGGAGGTGGACAGGCAGTCCTCGAGGAGGAAGACCTCGTATCCGTTGTCGAGCAGTCCGAGTGTCGATTGCAGGATGCACACGTCGGTCTCGGCCCCGGCGACCGCGATCTGGCGGACGCCCATGGCCTCGACATCGGTGACGATTGCGTCCTCGGTCATGCACCCGAAGTAGTTCTTGTCGTGGCGGTTGCCTGTCGTCGGGTGCACGGCTTCCAGGCGATCAGGTAACTCGCCGTTGTCCGATGTGGGGATCTCGAATGTGGTGACCATGGGGAGGCCCATCCAGGCGGTGATCATCAGCAGGTGCTCGAGGCGGACCATGAGAGATTACGACTGCGGCCCCCCATCGGGGAAGGCGAGGTCGAAGAAGAGTGGCTGCACGTCGATGAGCAGGACTCCGACGTCGGAACGATCGATCCTGGGAACAGTCATGGTGCCTTCACTCGGTTGCCGACATACAGAGACTATCGATCGATAGGATCGAAGGACGTCGATTGGAGGCACGTGTGTCCGGAGAACTCGCCTACCTCGGTGCGGTCGAGGCTCTTGAGCGGTTCAGGAGCCTGGATCTCTCACCCGTCGAACTGCTCGATGCGCTGATAGCCCGGGCCGAAGAGACCGAACCCCACATCGCGGCGTTCACCGACACCTACTTCGATCAGGCCCGGGAGCAGGCGAAGCAGGCCGCCGACGCCTATGCCAATGACACGGCCCGTCCGCTCGAAGGCATCACCGTGGCCGTCAAGGACGAGACGGCCGTGGAGGGACAGCGTCTTCCCATGGGTTCGCTGCTGCTGGAAGACAACATCGCCGACCACAACGATCCACTGGTGCAGAGAGTGCTCGATTCCGGCGGCATCATCCATGCCCGGACCGCTGCACCGGAGTTCTCGATGGCCCCGGTCACCTGGACCATGCTGAACGGCATCGCGCGGAATCCCTGGAACACCGAGATCACTCCCGGTGGGTCATCGGGTGGGGCCGGCGCCAGCCTGGCCGCCGGAACGACGACCCTGGCCAATGGCAGCGACATCGGCGGCTCCATCCGGATTCCATCGGCGCTCAACGGGGTCACCGGCTTCAAGCCGCCGTGGGGGCGGGTGCCGGAGTTGTGGCCGTGGAACCGTGAGCCGTACGCGTCGGGAGGCGCCATGGCTCGTTCGGTGGCCGACGTCGTCCTGATGATGAACGTCATCTCCGGTCCGTTGCCGTTCGACATGTTCTCGCTGCCGCCGCTCGAACTCCCGGGATCCTTCCCGTCGGCGGCCGGCATGCGGATCGCGGTGAGCCGCGACCTCGGGTACTTCAACCCTGAAGGGGAGATCATCGAGGCTCTCGAAGGGGCCGTGGAGGTCCTGCGTGGTCTGGGTGCAGTGGTGGATCACGTGGATCTCGGCTGGGATATTCGGGCCTTTGGCACGGCCATGACACACCTCAGGTACCAATCGGGGTCCATCCTCGAGTCGGAGATCCCGGAGGAGGCGCGGGGTCACCTCACGCCCTACATCCAGGAGCTCCTGGGCATGCAGCGCCCGTCCACCGTGGAGTGGATGGAGAGTTGGCAGTACGGCGACGAGATGCATCGACTCCTCCAGGAGAAGGTGTTCCTGGCCGGGTACGACGCGCTGATCTGCCCGACGCTGGAGACCACGGCCGTGCCCGCAGACTGGGGTCACCCCGACGGGTCGAACCCGACGGATCTCAACGCCATGCTGGCGGTCGCCTTGACCTATCCGTTCAACATCCTCGGCAAGTACCCGGTGGCGAATGTGCCCATCGGGATCGCCGGGAGCACCGGCGTTCCCATCGGGATGCAGATCGTCGGGCCTCGCGAAGAGGACGCCGTCGCGCTGCGCGTGGCGGCCGCACTCGAGGAGTCGGAAGGCCGTCTGTTCGATCGGATGCGCCCGGAAATCCCGTAGGCGTCAGGTTCCGGCGCGGGCAACGGCCGGATGGCGCCGGGCACGGCGGACCTCGATGAGAGCCAGCGCCCAGAGCACGGCCACCGGGATGGCGAGGCCGACTCCGATCCATCGGGGACCGAAGGAGGCGTAGACCCAGCCGATCGGTAGAGCAGCCATTGCAGCTGCCAGGAGTCCGATCCCCTCGAGCAGTCCCTGCCCCCCGGCAATCTGAGTCTCGGGGGAATTGTGCACGGCCAGCGCCTGGGAAGCCGGTGCCGTGGCCGCCGTGAAGACGCCCTGCACCAAACCGACCACCACCGTGAGCACCACGGTCTCCACGAATCCGATGAACGGCGCCACGATCACCAGTGCCGCCACTGAAGTGAGTGCGATTCGCGCCGGGTCCAGGCGGTCGCTGAGCCGGCCGGCGACAGGCGTGAGGAGCACCACGGGGAGGACGATGATCGTGAGTGTCAGGCCGACGCCGGCGGTGGACGCTCCTCGATCCGTCACGAGCCGGGCCCAGATCGCCTCGATGCCCCCGATGAGGAAGAACTCGGAGCTTCCAAGGAGCACTGCGGCTCTGATCATCGGCCTGCTCAGCAGGGCGAAAGGGTTGCGTGCCCGCGCCACCGGCACCCGTGGACTCGGAATCCGCAGCACGATGGGGACAACCAGGGCCAGAGCGATGGCGGGCACGATGAACGCCGTTCGCAGTCCGAAGGTCTGGGCGAGGACACCACCCACGATGGGTCCTCCCACGAATCCGGCCATTCCTGCGCCCATCAATTTGCCCAGCTCAGCGCCAGGGTGATCCGGGCGCCATGCGATGACTGTGCGTCGGGCCGCCGGGAAGAATGCGCCGTCGGCCAATCCGAAGATCAACCGTGCGGCGATGAATGCCCACAGCTGGGTGGCCACTGCGAGCCATACGAGCGAGGCGATTCCGCCGATCACACCGCCCACGAGCAGGCGACGGGCATGACCGCGATCGGCCAGGGGTCCCAGGACGACGTTCCCCACGAACCCTCCGAGGTAGCTGATCCCGGCGATCACACCGAGACTCCACGTCGGAAACCCGAAGTCATCCTGGATGTCGGCGAGCAGCGCTGCCACCAGGCCGAGGCCCAGGGCCATGACGCCTGCGGTGAACAGCAGGGCTGTGCGAGCGGGCGCGCTGGCGCCCTCGGCTTTCACCATCATGAGGCGCACCCTCGATTGGTCATGAGGCCGGGCCGTCGGATTGCAGCCACTCGATCAGTGGGCGCCCCGACTCCAGTGCCCGGCGGATCTCGGAGCCATCGGCGTCGAGGTCGGGTGGGGGATCGACGGTTGCCGGAGACTCTCCTTCGAACCGGATCGGTGAGCGAACGCCCCTGAACCCCGTGTCGTCTTCATCGACCATGGCCAGGCCGAGATCATCGGCCAGCGTGAATGCCTCGGCAATGGAGTTGATCGGTCCGACAGGGACTCCCGCCTCCCGGAGCGCCGTGATCCACTCCTCCGCCGTCCGGATTCGGAAGCTCGCCTCCAACTCTGCGATCAACTCGTCGACGTTGCGCCGGCGATCGGGATTGGTGGCAAACCGCTCGTCGACGGTCAGATCTGGGCGGTCGATGACGTCGCAGGTCCGCACGAACAACTGGTCGTTGACGGCCGCAATGACGAATGGCCGATCTGAGGCCATGATCGGCTCGTAGGGGGCGATGGAGGGATGCCGGTTACCGGCTCTCCGATGGTCGCTTCCGGTGAGCAGGAATCCCGAAGCGAGGTTGACCAGGCCGGCCAGCGACGACTCGAACAGCGACACGGTGACGTGCCTGCCCGCGCCGGTCTGGTTCCTGTCGTGCAGTGCAGCCAGGAGGCCGATTGTGGCGTTGAGGCCTGCGGTCACATCAGCCAGGGCCATCCCGACCTTGGTGGGTGGGCCGTCCGGCTGTCCGGTCACCTGCATCCATCCCGACATCGCCTGGATGATGAGGTCGACACCGGGGAGTTCTGCGCCGGGGCCGTCGCTCCCGAAGCCGGTGATGGAGCAGTACACGAGACCCGGGTTGGTTGTGGAGACCTCCTCGTATCCGAAGCCGAGCCGATCGAGGACGCCGGGTCGGAAGTTCTCGACCAGCACGTCGGCCTGGGCGACCAGTTCCCGGGCGATCGCCGAGTCCTCAGGAGCCTTCAGGTCGAGGGCGATCGATCGCTTGCCCTTGTTGATGGCCGAGAAATAGGAGGCGGTGTCGCCCCAGAAGGGCGGTCCCCACTGACGGGTGTCGTCACCTCCATCGGGGTGCTCGATCTTGATCACGGTCGCCCCCAACTCGGAGAGCGTCTGGGTGACCAGGGGCCCAGCCAGGATGCGTGAGAAGTCGGCGACGAGCACGCGGTCGAGCGGAAGCCTGGGTTCGCTGGGATTGCTGGGTGCCATGGGTATCGCCTGCCGAAGAGGAATGCCTATCAGACGATAGGAGCCACAGGCAATCCGGGCAACGTCGGATTGGCATCGTAGAACCGACCTCCACATGCCCGACGCACCCGACTACGAGATTCGAGAGCTCAGCACCGGCGACGACTCGATCATCGCCGAAACTGTTTGTCGAGCCATCGACTGGAACCCGGCCAGGCCAATCTCGGCAACGAAGGATCAAGTGCTCGCGCATCCCGAACTCGAGCGATATCACCTGGCGTGGGGAAGGGAGGTGATCTTGCAGTTGTCGCCGCTCGCGGCGGCCTGATCGTCGGAGCGGCTTTCTGCCGGGTGTTCACAGAGGAGGATCACGGGGACGGGTATATCAATCCGGCGACCCCCGAGTTTGCGGTCGCAGTCGCCGCCGGGCACCGTGGACGAGGGCTCGGCGGCCGACTCGTTCGGGCTCTCGAGGAGCGAGCGCGAGCGGCGGGCTTCCGGCGCCTGAGCCTCAGTGTCAACGTAGAGAACCCTGCCATCCGGCCATAAGGGAGGTTGGGCTACAAAGCAGTGCCAGAGGTCGCAGGGTTGATGATCAGGAACCTGTCGATGGAGCCTTCCGGCACTGACTGAAGAGAAGATCGGATGAGACCCACACCGGACGTGGGGGTGGGCCGGGTTCGTGTCCGTCGCCACCAGATCGAATGCCGCCAATTCGACTTCATATCCCCGTAGGACCTGCGGCGCCAGCACATCGAACCTTCGCAAGCGTCCGGGTCGGGTGAGATCGTCGAAATGCCCTCAGGAAGGGTCCTCGCTGGGCCTGGCGCGACAAGCTCAGCCTTGATCGATTGCCCGGGTTGCTCCGGGAGTCATGTGGATGATGAGGGCGATGGTGTCAACCCCTCAGCGAGTGGGATGTCAGCGACTCGAGATGACTGCCGCCACGATGGCGCTTGCAGGAATCTCGTACATCGCACCTGAGTCGCCGATGAGCAATTGGATGGTGATTCGATGGATCTCGACCTTCCCGTCTGGCAGATTCGCCCATAGCACCGGTCCATCGATGGTCGCTGGGAGACCGACTTCGAAGTGTGTTCCATCGATGTCGGCTTGCGGTTCAGCGAAGCGATTAGCCGAGGGGAAGACAGAGCATCCGGTGTCTTCGATCTCTGTTCCCGACTGAGTCTCCGCCTCCTGACGGAAGCATGCGAACCCGTCTTCTCCGCGGAGAGCGCCTTCGGGGATCAGATCTATCCGGACGAACTGGCCTTGTGAACGAAGGACCGCTTCGACCGTCGTGACCACGATGGTGAGGTTGCCGGTGCCATCGCCGGCTGCCACCTCGGTGACGGCCGTAGGAGGTGACGGTTCGTCGAGCACTTCGAAGTTCTCATCGATGGTCTGCGTGGCCCCGATGAGGGTCACCGAACCGGGATCCACGGTAACGGTGGTTCCACTGCTCCCCGGCTGGGTCGTCGGTGGTGCGGTTGTGGTTGGCGCTGTCGTGGTCGTGGTCGTGGTCGTGG
>JABMPV010000045.1 GCA_013202595.1 bacterium | reverse complement strand
TCATCGGCAAGCTCATCCCCGCAGGTACCGGCGCCGACCCGTATCAGGCAGTGCAGCCCGTACTGCCCGGTGCATCTGTGGTCAGTGCACTCGGCCTGTTCGGCGAGAGCGCACCCGAGAGCGAGGAAGACGCCCTGCCGGCCAACCCGGCTGAGTGGCTCGCCTCCCTTGGTGGCACAGGAGACGACGTGGCCGAGACGGCCGACATCGCGACCGACGAGTAGTCGAAACCGAAGAGAACGTTCGAAGGGCGGGCCGCGGCGGCCCGCCCTTCGTCGCGTCTGACGATCTGCGTTCGCGTTCGGCCACTGGCATCGGACGTCGGATACCGGACTCACGAGCCCATCCCCAGGGAGAGATGAGTAGGTTTCCCTTCGAGAGCGCAATCTCGGAGGGACGAAGTATGCGGCGATTCGGAGCTGTCATCCTGGCTGTGGCATTCCTGGCTGCGGCCTGCAGTGGCGGAGACGGGATCGATGAGACGACCACCTCCGCCGGCGCGACGACCGTCGCGACCACTGTGCCGGATGCGACTCCTACTTCGACGACCTCGACGACGGCCCCCGATGACACGACATCGACCGAGGCGACGACGACCACCACCACAGTGCCGGCCGGGCCGCCGCTGGCTCGCGAGGGCGACAACAACGACAGCGTTGCATCGATCCAGTTCCTGCTCAACTGCAACGGGTATGGGGAACTGAAGGTGGACGGCGCGTTCGGCCCGGGCACGCTCGCGGCCGTGGAGAAGGCTCAGCAGGGTCTCGGGTTGACCGTCGACGGCGTCCCTGGGGAGGCGACGGTGACGGCGCTGTCCCGGGGCTGCACCGACATTCGCGACGTCGCGGATGCTGGCAATGGTGTCGGAATCGCCGGCAACGCGGCGCCAGACGACCCGAGTGTCTACACGATGGCATTGCTGGCAGGTACCGAGGTAGCCGTCGACTTCACCAGGGGGACGGGCCTCGTGGCGTCCCTGACGGCTGCGGACGGGTCTGCGGTCGCCTCACCGGGTGATGCGACGTGGACGATCGGCACGACCCGGGACTACCTGCTCAAGGTGACGGCGCCATCCAATCCGACGACCTTCGTGCTCGACCTCGTGGTGACAGGTACCGAACCCGACACGGGGGATTGGGTCCTGGCCGGGAACGGGATCTCCTACGACGGTGACAAACTCGCCATCGGCGATGGCGCCGGCGGCGTAATCGAGGACATCTTCGACTACCTCGGGCACGGGATCCGCGGCGCATACGACGAGTTCGACACAGACTGGTATGCCACCGAAGGCGATACGCCGATCGGGTTGCGGGGGCTTTTCACCGAGGGTCTGGCGTTCCTGTTCTTCGCCACCGACCCGGACGATCCCGGGGCGACCGGGACGCTGTTCCGGGTGCGGTATCTGGGCAGCAGCATCGACGCTGCCGGTGAACCCCGGCCCGATGGCTACGTCACGACGGCAGAGGGCATCACGGTCGGGGACACGCTGACCGATCTCCGCGCCGCCTATGGAGATCGACTTCGGTCGGGGAGCAACGACGACGAGCACTACCGGCGCATCACAGACTCGGGCGGCGAGTTGTGCTTCTACTTCGGAGCCAACGATCCGACTGAGTTCTCGGTCATCACCGAGATATCCACCGAGTGCCGCGACTGAGAGCCGGGATCAGAACCGCGACCTGTCTACGGGCACTCTGAGCCGGTCTCAGGGCTTGCGGCAGGTCAGCCAGAGGAACTCGACGGGCCGGTCACCCTCCATCTGGGGGATGACCTCGTCGGCGACGATCTCGAACCCGCACTCGACAGCCAGCGACCGGTAGCGGTCGGCTCCGAGGCTGCTCCAGATCATCGGGCCTGCTCCGAGCCAATCCGGGTCGGTTCCGGCTTCCTCGGCCTCCGGCGCCAGGCTCGCCACGAACACTCCGCCAGCATCCAACCAGCGGAACACCCTGGCGAATAGCGCCGGTTGGTCCTCTGCGGGCACGTGGATGATCGAGTAGAAGGCGATCACGGCGTCGAACGATCCGGGTGGGAGTCCCAGGAGGCGCATGTCGGCCACCCAGAACTCACCGAAGGGGACACCGGCCGATGCCAGCTTGATCATGGCGGGCGACAGATCGACTCCGATGTACCGCGTCCTGGGCGACAGCCTGACCGCCG
>JABMPV010000044.1 GCA_013202595.1 bacterium | reverse complement strand
GCAATCAGCAATCAGCAATCAGCAATCAGCAATCAGCAAAGAGCCTTCGGGTGACATGAGAAATCGGACACCTACGGCCCGAAGGTCCGTGCGGATGGCGGATAACGGAGAGCCGCCCGCAGGGCGGCGGCGGATAACGGCTCTGTGACTTTCCTCACAAGTAGGGACTTTTGGCCCCATCACATCTGCATGAGCGTGCCATAAGATGCATGAGATGCATGAGATGCGCTCACAAACAGGAAAAGCGGGGCATAGCACCCTGCTGACCACGCAGGAGGTGCAGGCGCTGATCAAGGTCGACAAGTCGACCATCTACCGCATGGCAGAATCGGGTCGCATCCCTGCGATCAAGGTGGGACGCCAATGGCGCTTCCCCGAAGACCGCATCCGGGCGTGGCTCGACGGCGCGTCGGTGATGGGCCCGGACGTTCCCGTGCAGACACCTGCGCCGGCGAACGGTGCGGGAATCACCGCGGTGCTGACCCGCGAGTCCATTCAGGCGCTCACCGACCTCCTCGGTGAACTCCTCGGGGCGATGGTCCTGCTCACCGACATCGCGGGCAATCCGCTCTCGGACGTCAGTAACCCGTGCGGGCTGTTTGAAGCAGTTCGCGACGAACCGGGTGTCATGGACCATTGCATCAAAGGATGGGAGCGCCTGGGGGTGCAGCTCGATTTCGAACCGCGGTGGGAGCCCACCCCGCTCGGTTTCGATTGCGCCCGTGGGTTGGTGCGAACCGGGTCCGAACTGAGCGCCATGGTCATCGTCGGAGGCGTCGAGCCTGAGGCGTGGCCGCCCTCTCCCGAACGGATCGCGGAGCTCGCCGATGGTCTCAGCGTCGATGCCGAGACCATGGCCGCCCACATCGGAGAGGTCCATCGACTCGACGCCAAGGAGCGTGGCCGGGTCCTGGACCTTCTCCCCCGCATCGGAACACTGATATCTCGACTCGCAGACGAACGAGGCCGACCCGTGAGCAAGCTGGACACGATTGCAGCGCTCGCCGGAGAGCCGCCACCAAGGAGCAAAACGTGAAGAAACTGCTGGTGCTCGGCGCCGGGACGGCCGGAACGATGGTCGTCAACAAGCTGCGGCCTCGTCTCGACGAGTCCGAGTGGCAGATAACCGTCGTCGACCAGGACACGACCCACAACTACCAGCCGGGCTTCCTGTTCATCCCCTTTGGGATCTACAAGGAACAGGATGTGATGCGACCCCGCAAGGACTTCCTCGCCAGGGGCATCGAGTTCATCGTCTCCGAGATCGACCTCATCGAACCCGAGAACAATCGGGTCGTTCTCGCAGACGGCAAGAAGCTCGAATACGACTACCTCGTCATCGCCACCGGGACTCACCCCACCATCGAAGAGACCCCCGGCCTCGACGGTCCGGCCATGGGTGATTCCGTCCACACCTACTACACCCGCCAGGGCTCGGTCGCCCTCGCCGAGCGGCTCAAGCGGTGGGACGGAGGCCGGCTGGTCATCAACATCATGGAACTCCCCTTCAAGTGCCCTGTGGCACCGCTGGAGTTCACCTTCCTCGCAGACTGGTGGTTCCAGGAGCAGGGGATGCGCGACAGGGTCGAGATCGTGTTCGCCACACCACTCGATGCGGTCTTCACCAAGCCCATCGCCGCCAAGCACCTGGGCGACATCCTCGAGCAGAAGAAGATCGAGGTCGAGACCGACTTCTACGTCGAGCGCGTCGACGCCGACCGCAACACCATGGTCTCGTACGACGAGCGGGAGATCCCCTACGACCTGCTGGTCACCGTCCCCGTCAACATGGGGGCCGCGGTCATAGGCCGCAGCGGGCTCGGCGACGAGTTGAACCACGTCCCGGTGGACAAGCACACATTCGTCCATGCCGAGCACGGCAACATATTCGCTCTCGGTGATGCAGCCGACCTGCCGACCTCGAAAGCCGGTTCGGTCGCTCACTTCGCCGTCGATGTGTTCGCCGAGAACTTCCCCAGGTACGTCGAAGGTCTGGAGATGCACGAGGCATTCGACGGGCATTCCAATTGCTTCATCGAATCGGGTCACGGCAAGGGCCTGCTGATCGACTTCAACTACGACACCGAGCCGCTGCCAGGCAAGTACCCCCTCCCCGGGGTCGGCCCGTTCTCGCTGCTCGAGGAGACGGTCGCCAACCACTGGGGCAAGATGATGTTCAAGTGGGTCTACTGGAACCTCTTGCTGCGCGGCAAGGACATCCCGCTCCCCGCCGAGATGATGATGTACGGGAAGGTGGCCGGATGACCACCGCAACCGATCTCGACAGGCTGGGCGTCATCGAGCAGAAGCTCGACGGCCTCACCGACCGGGTGACGTTCCTTGCACAGGTCGTCGAGGAACAGGAGCTGCGCCGAAGGTCGTGGGAGGACCTTCGCGTCGACATCGCTCCCATCGCAGACCAGGCAATGGAACTGGTCACCCGGGAACTCGATGACATCAAGGACTTCGTCGAGCCGGCAGACCTGCTCCGGGTCGCCAAGCGCCTCCTGAGGGACCTCCCCCAGATCGAGGCGATGCTCGACCAGGTGCAGAGTGTCTCGGCGCTCGCCGGCGACATCGTCCCGCTCGGGAGCAGCACGGTCCTGGCGGCCATGTCCAAGCTCGATGAGTTCGAGCGAAAGGGCTACTTCACCTTCGTGAAGGGCCTGTACGAAGTCGCCGACCGCATCGTGACGTCGTTCGACGAGGACGACCTCAACCAACTGGGCGACAACGTCGTGCTGATCCTCAACACGGTCAAGGAGATGACCCAACCCGAGGTGATGCAACTGCTGCAGAGGACGGCCCAGGAGGTGCGCACCGCAGAGACCGAGGAACTCGGGCTCATGCGTCTGGCATGGCGCATGAGGAACCCCGCGGTTCGCCGGGGCATGAGCAGGGTATTGAAAGTTCTCGAGTCGCTCGCCGACATGACGCCGGAGACGCTCGCAGAAGCACAATTGAATAACGAGACAGCCGCAGACGATCAAGGAAGGTCGTAAGACATGGCAACCGTGACCATCGCAGGACGCGAGGTTCAGATCAACGAAGAGGGCTTCATGACCGACCCCGGTGAATGGGGCGAGGACATGGCCGACATCCTGGCCAAGCAGATCGGTATCGACACGCTGACCGAGGAGCACTGGAAGGTCCTCAACTTCCTCCGCGAGGACTTCGCGGCCGAAGGCCAGACCCCGACGCTGCGCAGGGTCTCGAGCATCGGTGGAGTCAACACCAAGGATCTCTACACGCTGTTCCCCAAGAAGCCCGCGCGCAAGATGGCGTACATCGCCGGGCTCCCCAAGCCCAAGGGCTGCATCTAGAGATCGCCAGGATCAAGGAGCGAGTGACGATATGACAACCACTGAGAACGAAGGAATGGTCATCCCCGACTTCGGCGATGACTCCGACCGCAAGCTGGCGATCATCTGCAGCAAGGGAACGCTCGACATGGCGTATCCCGGCCTGATCCTCGCCAACGGTGCCCTCGAGAACGGTATCGAGACGCACCTGTTCTTCACCTTCTGGGGTCTCGACATGATCCAGAAGAAGACGATGAGGAAGCTCACCATCTCAAGCGCCGGCAACACGTCAATGCGCTTCCCCGGCACTTCGATCTCGATGCCGCAGTGGATGGCGTGGATTCCCGGGATGACGAAGTTCCAGTCGTGGATGATGCACCGCCAGGTCGCGGGCATCAACGTCCCCAACGTCCCCGACATGATGCAGCACGTCGCCGACGCCGGCGGCCACATGTGGGCATGCAAGATGTCGGCCGACATGATGAAGCTCGAAGAGAATGACCTCTACGACGAGGTCGAGGCCATCATCAACGTGGACGACTTCATGCAGCTGAGCGAAGGCGCTCAGGTCCTGTTCATCTAGATCCCGAACGATCTAGTGCTCTGGCCAGGAACGTTGGCGATGTT
>JABMPV010000043.1 GCA_013202595.1 bacterium | reverse complement strand
GGGTGTAGATCTCGATGCGGTAATGGAAGTCGAACAGACGCTCCAGCCGATCCCGGTTCCATACGATCGGATCGAACGGGCACACCAGCGCCCTGGCGTCGACGCTGCGCGGGACGACCGTGCCGGGTGCCATGTAAGCCGGCTTGTCCCACCCGTCGACCTCGACGGCGACCAGCGATCCCTCCTCGGCCATTTCGGCGACCGCAGCCCGCGCCTCCGGCCCCGGCAGGCGATACCAATCCGCGAGATCGGCTGCAGTGCCGACTCCCGCCGACACTGCTGCCATCTCCAGAAGTTGCCTGATCGCCTCCCGGCGCGAAATCGCAGGAGCATCGAAGTACTCCGCCGGCACCACTCGCTCGGCGAGGTCGTAGTACCTGGTGAAGCCTCCGCCGCGATGGGCAATGGCCAGGTCGCCGCGAGCGAACAGCCACTCCATGACGTGCTTGCCGGGCTTCCAGTCCCACCAGGACCCGGCCCGGGGCGGCCCGGCGTGCTCCAGGTCACCCGCCGACATCGGCCCGTGCGCGCCGACCTCCTCCAGAACCGCCTCGACATACCCCGGCTGGCCCTCGATGATCCGGCGGACACCGCCCCATGGCTCCCAGGCGTCCATTCGCCAGCGCCACAGCGGATACGTCTGCACCGGCACGATCGCGGCCACGTGAGCCCAGTACTCGAACAGCTCTCGTCTGGCATAGGCGCGACGCACCAGATCGTCGGGATATGCCCCGAGTCGAGCGAACAGCGTCATCCGGTGAGCCCTGGTGGTGACATTGACCGAGTCGATCTGCAGCGCTCCTATCTGCGCCATCGCCTTGCGGAGATGACGCAGATCCACCGAATTGGGGCGGGGGCGATCGAGACCCTGGGCTGCGATGGCCGTTCTGCGGGCCTGGGAGATGGTGAGTCTGCGCACGGCGCTACTCACCCTTGAACTCGGGAGCCCGCTTCTCCATGAACGCCGCAACTGCCTCCGCGAAGTCGTGGGTGCCAAACAGTGGCACGAGTTGCTGAAGCACCCGTTCGACGTGCTCCTCGTAGCCGTCGGTGCGACCTGCCCGCATCATCTTCTTGGCAGCCTGGACCGCCAGCGGAGGCATCGCTGCTATCTGTGCCGCCAATTCAGCCGCCCGTTCTTTGGCGCCATCAGAGTCATCGGCCAACTCGGACACGACTCCGGCGGCCAGCGCCGCATCTCCGTCCATGCTCTCGCCGAGGAAGTAGAAGCGGGCAGCCTGCTCCCACCCGACCAGACGAGGCAGCAGATACGTGTCGCCGCTCTCGGGAACCAGATTCCTCCGGGTCGCAGGGACGAACTTGGCGTTCCTGGCCATCACCCGTATGTCGGCGTTGATCGCGATGCCGACGGCATACCCGGCCGCTGCACCATTGACGGCCGCCACCACGGGTGTGGACATCCGCTGCATCATCACGATCGGTGCCGCATCGGCATCGAAGTCGAACGCAATGGTTCGCAGACGATCCATCTGCCCTGCCGCCTCGATGAGATCGAGGCCCGCACAGAAGGCGCCCCCGGTACCGGTCAAGACCACTGCCCGCACATCGGCGTCTCGCTCGGCCGATCGCAGGGCATCGGACAGCATGTCGAGCATGTCGAGGGTGATCGCATTGAGGCGCTCCGGACGGTTCATCGTGATGGTCGCGACGTGGCCCGATACGTCGTACAGCACCTCGGACATTGGATCCTCCCAGCGGCTGTTGAGTGGCCGGTAGCCTACAGCCATGCTCAGAACCGCCTTCAACGTGATCCGCACAGGTGTCGGGTACTTTCTCGGAGGCATCTGGACGATCATCTGCGGGACCTCGGCGATCATCATGGCCGCCATCAACGCCAAATCGCCCATGGTCACCCGGATCATGCGGGCATGGGGATGGGTCATCACGAAGCTGGCCGGCGTCAAGGTGACGGTGGAGGGCGTCGAGCACGTCGACCCCGATGCGTCCTACGTCATCGTCTCCAACCACTTGTCCAACGTCGACCCGCCGATCCACATCGCCTATCTGCCCACGTCGGTGCGCTTCCTGGCGAAGAAGGAGCTCTTCAAGGTCCCGATCTTCGGCCACGCGATGCGAGCCATCGGGATCGTCGAGACCGATCGGACCGGGAACGCCGCCGCCCATCGCACCATCAACGAAGGGGTGGCCAGAGTCATCGAACTGGGCGTGTCGCTGATCATCTACCCCGAAGGGCATCGGTCGCGCGACGGCAGCCTCCACACCTTCAAGAAGGGGGCCTTCCGGATCGCGGTCGACAACGACATGGACATCCTGCCTGCGTCGATCACCGGCACATGGGACGCATGGCCACCGGGATCGAAGACCTTGCGTGGCGGCAAGGCGAGGATCACCCTCCATCCCCCGATTCCCACCAACGATCTGGGTCCGGCCGATCTCAACGACCTGCGCGATCAGGTGAGCGACATCATCCAGGGGACGATGGATCGGGACGCCGCCGCTCAGGATTGATTGAGCGCCCTGGTCGGAATCGCGCCCCAACGCTCCAGGATCTCCAGGGCACGCCCGACCATCTCGGGCATCCGTGTGTACACGACAGCGGTGAGGCCGCACCCCTCTTCGAGGTCCTCCGCCGTCATCGCCAGACCGGCGATGCAGCCCGGCCCCTTTCCCAGCGCATCGGCTTCCGCCAGGGCGTCTGAGAGGGCCTGAGCCACGCGGCAGCCCGTGCGACTCGCGTCCCTGAGATCCTCCGGCCGCAGTTCGACGATCTCCCCGGGGTGGCTGTTGCGCCCGGGGACGGCTTCGAGCACGAGCAGTGCATCTCTCCCGGTGAGATCGCCGTCCGGCGGAGGGTCGATCACCTCGACGCCGGCGAAGCCCATTGCGGCGATCACGCGGGAAGCGGCCACGGCCAAGCCCTCATCACCGAACAGATCGCTGCCGAGCGCGATAACGGCGATCGACATCGATCCGATCGAGTCAACGTCGTCACCCGGTGCCGGTATCTCCTCGTGCCCGCTCCCGTGCTCCACAGCTCACCCCCAATCGGCGTGGTGGCACTGCCCGCCCATGGCCGGACGGTCAAGGATTATGCATCAACCTGCAAACAGTGGGCATTTCGCGTCATAGAAGACCAGGGACCAAAGACCTATTCGGTCGATCCACCTGCATCGTCAAGCGCCCGGGATCGCTCCAGTGACCAACCCATCCGTGACCCGATCACCAGAATCGGGCACCTGCCTGT
>JABMPV010000042.1 GCA_013202595.1 bacterium | reverse complement strand
GATCGCTGACGATGCCGTCGACTCCCCTGTCCAGCAGACGATGCATCGTCTCCTCGTCGTTGATCGTCCACACATGCACCTGCCCGCCGGCAGCATGCACAGACTTCACGAATCGCGCCGTCGCCACCTTCTCGGGGATCTGATAGGCGTCGGGAGTGGCCGGCGCGGCTCTGCCGAGCAGCGATGCGCCGAGAGCGGCGGTCACTTCGGCGGGTCCGGCAGCCGTTGCCACCCTGCCTCCGGTGATCGATCGGAAGTGGCGGACCCGCTTGTCGTAGAACGAGCCGATCAGCACCCGGTCGGTCAGGCCGAGGCGGGCCACCTCTGCGGCAACGGTCTCCTCGATCCCGGCCTGCTTGAGATCGAGGTTGAACATGCCCTCGGGAAAAGTGGTGACCGCCTCTTCCAGGGTGGGGATGCGGATGCCGGTTCCGCGCAGCGGGTACCCATCATCCGAATCGAAGTGGTGGGCGGCATCGAGGCCCTTCAGGTCCTCCCATCGCCACTCCCAAGCCTTCCCCGCTCCGCTGGTGAGGTGGTCCAGGTCGTCGTCGTGAAACAGGATGACGACGCCGTCTCTGGTGACGTGGACATCGGTCTCGATATAGAGGTAGCCGAGGTCGACTGCACCCTGGAATGCCGTCATGGTGTTCTCCGGCCACAGGACTCGGCTGCCCCTGTGGGCGAAGCGCAGCGGGTGCTCATGACCTAGGTACGGCTTCACGTTGCCGGAACCTAGCGCGCAAGCGCCGATCAGCCCAGATAGCCTGACGTCATGAGCCAGCCACTCGTCGAATGTGTCCCCAACTTCTCCGAAGGTCGAGACCCGGCGGTGATCGCTGCGATCGCCACTGCCATCGAGGCCGTCGACGGCGTCACCCTCCTCGACGTCGACCCGGGTGCCTCCACGAACCGCACGGTCTTCACCTTCGTGGGCGCCCCCGCGGCCGTGGTCGAGGGCGCCGTGCAGGCGGGCCTCGCCGCCAGAGAGCACATCGACATGCGCCACCACCGCGGCGAGCATCCCCGCTTCGGTGCGATGGACGTCTGCCCGTTCGTGCCCATCAGGGACATCTCTATGGACGCCGTCTCCGACCTCGCCAGAGAGGCGGGCAGGCGCCTCGGTGAAGCCGGTATCAGCGTGTGCCTCTACGAGCACGCTGCTTCGGCGCCGCATCGGCGCAACCTGGCCGATGTCAGAGCAGGTGAGTACGAGGGCCTCGCCGACAAGTTCGCCAACCCGCAGTGGCAGCCCGATTTCGGCCCTGCGGTCGTAGAAGCCGGGTTCGGGGCGACGGCGGTGGGAGCCCGCGAGTTCCTCATCGCCTACAACGTCAACCTCAACACGACGTCTACTCGCAGGGCAAACGCGGTGGCATTCGACGTGCGGGAGCGCGGCCGCATGAAGCGCTCGGGCGACCCGCTGACCGGAGAGGTCGAGCGTGACTCGGCCGGTGAGACCCTCTGGGAGCCGGGGATGCTGAAGTCCGTCAAGGCGATCGGCTGGTACATCGAGGAGTACCGGCAGGCTCAGGTGTCGATGAACCTGACCGACATCTCGGTGACGCCACTCCACGCCGCCTTCGATGCGTGTGTCGAGAGTGCCGCGGCCAGGGGCATGCGCGTCACGGGTTCCGAGATCGTCGGGATGGTCCCGCTCCAGGCCATGCTCGACGCAGGCTGCCACTACCTGACCCGCCAGCAGCGTTCCCACGGCATCCCCGACATCGACATCGTGAACATCGCCGTGAAGTCGATGGGCCTCGACGACCTCACACCGTTCGATCCTTATGACAAGATCATCGAGTGGAAGTCGGGCGGCGCGGCCAAACGCCTGGTCGATCTGACCGTCACCGGGTTCGCCAATCTCGCCGCATCTGATTCCCCCGCACCGGGAGGTGGTTCTGTGGCGGCACTCGCCGGAGCGCTGGCAGCGGCACTCGGCACCATGGTCGCCAACCTGTCTGCTCACAAGCGGGGCTGGGACGACCGCTGGGAGGAGTTCGCCGACTGGGCGGTCCGGGGCAATGACATCGGCGCCCGACTGCTGCACCTGGTCGATGCCGACACCGACGCCTTCGACTCGCTGATGGAGGCGTTCCGGCTTCCGAACGGCAGCGATGAGGAGGCGGCCACCCGAACAGACGCAATCCAGGCCGCTACCCGCCGGGCCATCGAGACGCCGATCGCCGTGATGGAGGCATCGGTCGAGGCGATGGAGGTCCTCGCCGTCATGACCAGAGAGGGTCTGGAGTCGTCCGTCTCCGATGCCGGGGTCGGGGCACTCATGGCGCGGGCTGCGGTGAGCGGGGCGCACCTCAACGTCGAGATCAACGTCCCCGGCCTCACCAACCAGGAGCAGCGGGTCCGCTACCTGGCACGGGCCGCCGAACTAACCGACACCGCCGAGGCTCGCGAGGCGCTGATCCTGGCGACCGTCCGGGAGCGGATCGGGTAGCGCGGTCGATTGGCCTTGCCCTCCCACCACGAGTCGATGACGGTCTCCTGACCGAACACGGCGAAGTGCCCGTACAGGGTGCCGATCCCGTTGCCGTCTTCGTCGGCGCGGATCTCCTCCATCTGAGGCCGGAACATGCGGATCAGGTCGTCGCGTGGGGCGTCCATCGAGATCTCCCAGTGGTGCATCGCATTATCAGCCAGGGCGCGTGATCGTTCATGCCGACACGGCTGTGCGATGCGACCTTTGGCCCTGGACAGCGTCGTCGCCACCAGACAGAGTGACTCTTGACGATTCTGGAGGTGCTCCACCATCTCGATCAACCTTCGCTCGGCTCTCGTCGGCGGCATGGTCGGGGCTGTCGTCGCGGCAACCGTGCTGGTGACCGTTCCCACTCCCGCGGTGACCGGTGAGGCCCTGATCCTGGGGGAGCGCAACGGCTCCATCAAGGGCACTGTGCTGAGGACGGGCGGCGTCCGGTCGTTGAAGATCTACAGCAACTCATCGGCGGGAACTCCGCTCGAATTGGTTGCTCAGCCGGGAAGACCTCCGATGGTCGTCAACAGCCAGACCAAGGTGGTGGACCTCAATGCCGATCTCCTCGACGGCCTGTCGTCGATAGACCTCCAGAGACGTGTGGATGGATTCTGTCCATCGGGGTACTCGATTCGCGCCATAGACGGGAACGGTGGTGTCACGTGTGAGCAGGACACGGGCGTAACTGATCATGGGTCACTCACAGGTCTGGATGACAACGACCATCCCGAGTACGTGCGGGAGAGCGAATTCGAATCCGTGTCGTCGGCGATGATCAAGAACGGCCACGTAGCGAACGTCGACCTCCAAGATGGAGCGACGCTGGCCGAAATCCTCGACGACGACGGCCACGGCTCGACGCTGGACGCAGACAAACTCGATGGGACCCATGCCGGTGACATGGTCCGATACTTCGGTGCCGCGAGCGCCGATCTTCCCGAGTTCGCGTCCGGGGTGACGTCCGGCGATGTGCTGACTGCGGGATTCACCGCACCGACCGGAGGGGGGTACCTCTCCATCGTCGGAGGCGTTGAGTTGTGGCTGCCGGGGAGTTCGATCACCACAGTGCGGTGCACTATCGAAGTCGACGGCACGTATGTGGACGGATCCTCCCGGACCGTCGGTATGGACTACAACTATGGGTTCACGGGCGTCTACAACTCGTGCAACACGAGCATCGGTGCCGCCGTCACGAGCGGATATCACGATGTCGCTCTCCATGTGACGTACATGGGGGGCCAGGAGGTGACATTCCACGACGGCTCCATCGGAGTGGTCTTCATCCCGTTCGACGGAGGCGGCAACCGGCCCTAGTGGTGTGCCGCGGATTCAGTGAGGGGCGGCTCGGCCTCGGTGGCGATCCACGGTGACACCATCGCCGCCGGCACCGTCCGGGAGCGGATCGGG
>JABMPV010000041.1 GCA_013202595.1 bacterium | reverse complement strand
CTGTGGGCGCCGCGGGACACGGCTGCAGGGTGGAGACTCGGTGTCGCCACGTCCCATCCCGATGAGGAGATCGGTTGGGCCGTCTGGGCCGAGGACTCGCATCGCGAAGACGACGTCCTGGCGGGCGACTGACCGCTTACTCGTAGCCGAGGGCAGCCATGCCCTTGCTGCATCGTCGTGACATCTCTGATGCCACCGCGGGTTCCAGATCCTCCACCCATCGCCCGATGCTGGTGGTGAACAGATCCTTCGACACCGATTTCGCGTTGTTGTGGTGCGTTCCGTGGATCGAGGCGTTCGACTCGTAGAAGTGGATCACCTCGTCGCCGTAGGGCAGTCCGACGGCGCCGAAGACGAGATCGAGAGATCGTTCGCGTTCGGTCACCAGGTCCTCGTATCGGACGATGACCGCCCTGTCGGGGTGGTGGCCCATGAACCTGCGGAAGCTGCTCACGTATCTCGACCAGTGACTGGCGACCGTCTTGGGTGGGCGATCGAAGCTGCGGGCCATCTGGGATGCCAGCACATCGCGGGGATCACGGGCGATGAACACGAAAGCCGATTCGGGGTTGTACCGATCCATCGCCGAGACCCTGGGTGTGTTGGCCTTGAAGCCGGATACCGCAGCACCCTCCCTGGCGCGCTTGCGTTCGACCACGGCCATCGCAACCCGGGAGCGGTCCTTGAGACCGCCGATGGAGCGCAAGCCTTCCGCCCTGAAGCCCTTGAGGATCTCGACGACTTCGTCCGGCTCGACCCTGGCCCGCTTGCAGTAGACGAGGAACACGCCGATGGGCCTCGTCCCGGGGTCCTGACGAAGCGTGTCCGCAGGGTTGCCTTCAGCCGCCTCGATGGTGGCGATGGTCGTGTCGAGCGACGGTAGGCCGGTGGGCATGAGCTCATACCCCATGGCGATGTCGGGGTGGGAGTCGAGGATGGTCGTGAGCAGCGTGGTCCCTGATCGGGAGTAGCCGCCGACGAAGGCGTGGCGCATCTCGCCATGATCGCAGGAATCAGGCGTCATTCGGGCCGGTAGGGTGCCGGGATGAGCGCAGCGATACCCCTTGCCGATATCGAAGCGGCCCGGGAGCGGCTCGGCGATCGGATCCACCGGACGCCCGTGACGGGATCACGCACCCTGTCTGAGGCCCTGGGCCGGCCGGTCACCCTGAAGCTCGAGTTGTTCCAGCGGACCGGATCGTTCAAGCCCCGTGGGGCTCTCAACGAGATGCTGCTGCTCGACGAAGCCACCAGAGCCGAAGGGGTGGTCGGCGTCAGTGGCGGGAATTTCGCCCAGGGGCTTGCGTATGCGGGCGCCACCCTCGGCGTGGAGACGACGATCATCATGCCACGGTCGGCTGCCGCTACCTCGGTCGCCGCGACCAGGGGGTATGGAGCCGCTGTCGAAATGGTCGACACGATCGCTGAGGCATTCGAGCGCGGCGAGCAGATGGCGGCAGCCGGGCGGGCGTACCTGCACCCGTTTGCAGGGGAGCGGATGATGGCCGGCAACGGGACTGTCGGCCTGGAGATCGTCGAACAGGTTCCCGACCTCACAGACCTGTTCGTCAGCATCGGTGGCGGCGGGTTGATGGCCGGGGTCGCCAGTGCAGTCAAGGCTCTGCGGCCCGACGTGCGCGTATGGGGCGTCGAGACCGAAGGCGCCCATTCCATGCGGCTGGCGATCGACGCAGGTGAGATCGTGCGCATGGAGGTGACCTCGATCGCTACGACGCTCGGCTCCCCGTGGGTGGTCGAGCGCACACTCGCGGCCGCCGGGGAGTTGCTCGAGGACGTCGTGCTGGTTTCTGACACCCAGGCGGTGGCCGGGATCAGGCTGCTGGCCGAGCGGCAGAAGCTCATCACCGAACCCGCTGCAGCATGCACCATCGCTGCAGCGCAGTCGATGGCCGGCCGTCTCGGCGATCACGTCGTGCTGCTGATCTGCGGCGGCAATGTCTCGATCGCCGATATCTCAGGGTGGTTCGAGCGGTTCGGCGTCTGATTGGCGTGGGTTCGGGGTGTCGACGGAGGTATGCACATGGGCGAAAAGGGCTCGAAGCGAACCACCGAAGCAACCCATGCGGCAGCGGCGCTGGCCGAGGTCCTCTCGGAACTGGGTGAGGTGGCAGAGAAGGGGATGTTCGGCGGGTACGGCGTGTTCCTGGACGGGTTGATGTTCGCGCTGGTCGACTCCTCGGGACGGCAGTTTTTCAGGGTCGACGACACGACGAGGCCAGCGTATGAGGCGGCGGGGTCCGAGAAGCACGGCCGCATGCCGTACATGACCATCCCCGTGGATGTGCTCGCCGACGACGGCCGATTGCTGGAGTGGGGAAGGTCTGCTCACGCGGTGGCCGTGGCCGCCAAGGCCTGACCGCTCAGCCGCCCGCCCACATCGGGGTCACGTCGCCGGGTCCCAGCACGGGCTGACCGGCGGCGTTGGTCCGGAACGCGCCGATCTCGATGATCAGGCTGAAAGGTGCCCGCGCCATCCGGGAGCGGGCCCATGGCAACTTCGACGCCATGGGTCTCAGGGTCCTCCTCGCCTTTCAGAAGGCTGAGGTGCAGGGATGTGCCGGGGAAGAGGTAGGTCCCGTACTCCTCGCCGGGCTTGGCGGTGACGTGGCCCATGTCGAGCACATAGCCCGATGCCTCTGCATCGAAGATCCCGATCTGGTATTCGGAACCGAGTCCCAGCACGGCGGGTGCGATTTCCAGGCGATAGAAACCCTCG
>JABMPV010000040.1 GCA_013202595.1 bacterium | reverse complement strand
GTCCACTACTGCGTGGCCAACATGCCGGGAGGCGTGCCTCGCACGTCCACCTACGCGCTCAACAACGCGACGTTGCCGTTCACTCTGGCTCTGGCCGACAAGGGTGCGAAGCAGGCGATGCTCGATGACGTGCATCTGCTGGGCGGCTTGAACGTCTGCAAGGGCACAGTGACCGAAAACCATGTCGCGGGTGTGCTGGGCTACGACTACGTGGAGCCGCTGGAGGCGCTCAAGACCTGCTGACCTGCCGGGGCACCCGACCAATCGAGTATCGATGCCGGCCACGCCGTGCCCGGATCATCCAGCGGTGACCGATCTGGTGCTGCGGGGATATCCTGGGCGGCGCGAACTCGATCATCGGGAGGGGCATTCATGCTCGAAGCAATCAGACAGGCCGTTATCGAGGGAGACGCCGACCTGACGGTCCAACTCGTCGAGGAGGCGCTGGAAGCAGGCATGGATCCTCAGACCATCACCGACGATGGTCTCACGAGCGGACTCCGGACCGTGGGGGAGTTGTTCGATCGGGGCGAGTACTTCGTCCCCGAGATGCTCATCTCAGCCGATGCCATGGAGCAGGCCATGGTCATCATCAAGCCGCTGCTGGCGGTTGGAGGTTTCGGAGGAGCGGGAACCGTTGTGATGGGGACGATCAAGGGTGACCTCCACGACATCGGCAAGAACCTAGTGGTCACGCTTCTCGAAGGCGCGGGGTTCAACGTCATCGATCTCGGGGTGGATGTCCCCATCGAGAAGTACATCGCGGCGATCGAGGAGCACGATGCGGACGTCGTCGGCATTGGGGCGCTTCTCACCACCGTGCTCCCGGCCATGGAGCGCGCCGTGACCGAGATCAAGGCGCATGATCCCGACGTCAAGGTCATGGTGGGCGGAGCAGCCGTCACCGCTGAGACGGGTGACAGATTCGGCGCAGACGGGTATGCGTCGAATGCCAAGCAAGCGGCTGATCTGGCGTTGCAGTTGATGGCGGGCTGAGGCGGGAGCGATCGTGAAGCCGTTGGTGGTGCTGGCCTGCCAGGTGCTCGAACCGCTGCTCGCCAATCGTGTGGACGCGGCCTCGCAGGAGTACCTCGGCTATGGCCTCCATGTGCGGCCTGCGGAGATGCTGCCGGCGCTGCAGTCCCGTCTCGACTCCCTCACGGAACCCTCGACGGTGATCATCGGCTATGGCCTGTGCGGCAACGGGGTCGTCGGACTGGAGTCCGGTCACCACACGCTGGTACTGCCGCGGACTCACGACTGCATCGGGATGATGCTGGGATCGATGGCGCAGTATGCCGAGGCGTTCGCTGCCGACCCGGCCACCTACTACCTGACGAAGGGGTGGCTGGAGTCGGGCGACGAACCGCTCTCTGAGTATCGAGGCTACGTGGACGAGTACGGACTGGAGCGGGCCGACCGACTGATCGACATGATGTACGGCTCGTATCGGAAGCTTCGGCTGCTCGCATTCAGTGACGACGAGATGGAGTGGCTCCGGCCGATCGCTGCGCCCGTCGTCGAGTTCTGCAGGGACAGGTGGGACATGGCATACGACGAGCGCATCGGCGACACCGGTTTGATCGAGCGACTCGGCATGGCCGATACCACGCTGCGCGACGATCCCGATCTGCTGGTCCTTCCTCCCGGAACCACGGTGACCCAGCAGATGTATCTCGATGAGCCCGCGGCCGGTTCTCCCGACAGTGCGCACATGTAGGCTCGCCGGATGCGAGCGCTCGACAGAATCACCGCTGCCGTTGCAGGTGAAGCCACTGACCGGGTCCCCGCCGCCCCATACGTCGCCAATTGGGCGGCGGGCTTGGTCGGGATCCCCCTGTCGGTCTACGGGACCGATCCTGCGCAGATGGCTCGCGCCACGATCGCAGCGCAGCAGGCGCTCGATCTGGAGGTGGTGTTCCCCGATTGCGACAACTACTACCTGGCTGAGGGGTTCGGGTGCCGCTCGGCGTTTCGCGATGACGAGATCGCATCTCTCGAGCACCCTGCGGTAGAGGGCTTCGATGACGTCTTCGATCTCGAGGTGCCCGATCCCACTCGTGACGGCCGTATGCCCGTCGTGCTGGAGGCGATCTCCCGGATACGGACGACCCTGGGTCCCGACGTGGTCATCAGGGCGCCGGGCACGGGCCCGTTCGCTCTCGCCTCCTACCTGGTCGGTATCGACTCGTTCCTCCTGGCGGTGGCCAAACTGTCCCGGGGGAGGGAGGAGCACCTGCGGCCCGCCCTGGAGCGGATGCTGGACCTCACCACGGAGGCGCTGATCCGCTTCGGTTTGGCCGAGATCGAAGCGGGCGCCGACATGGTTCAATGCGGCGACTCGCTGGCCTCGTGCAGCGTGATCTCGCCGGCGACATTCGAGCAGTGGGTGCTGCCCTATCACCGCAAGGTCTTCTCGGCATGGAAGGAAGCCGGGGCGACCACCCTCCTGCACGTCTGCGGCAACAACACCGGGATCCTGCAACTGCTGGCCGACACCGGCGCCGATATCGTCGCCATCGATCACCTTGTCGATCTGGCCACGGCCAAGAAAGAGATCGGTGGCAGGGTGGCACTCATCGGTAATCTCGACCCGGTGACGACGGTCAGGTTCGGTTCCCCTGACGATGTGGCCCTCAAGGCAGAGGCTGCATTGGCCGACGCTGCCGACGGCGGGCGGTTCATCCTGGGAACGGGGTGCGAGGTGCCGGTCGGGACTCCGATAGAGAACCTCCGGGCCCTCCTGGCGGCGCCGCTGCTGTAGCGGCCTGAATCGGCGGCAGTGTCGAACCATTCGCCCCCCGGGGATCCAGGGGGCGAATCGACGCGAATGCGGGTTCAGGAAAGGGGTTCGAGAGCCCTGTCCAACACCTGCTCGATGGTCGAGACCGGGTGGAACATCATCACCTCTCGGACAGCGTCTGGGACGTCGTCGAGATCGGCCTCGTTGCGCTCGGGGAGGATGATCTCGGTCAACCCGGCTCTGTGGGCTGCGAGCACCTTCTGCTTGAGACCACCGATCGGCAGCACCTTGCCCTGAAGGGTGACCTCGCCGGTCATCCCCACATTCGCCTTCACCTTGCGCCCCGTGAGCAGTGAGGTGAGTGCAGTGGCCATGGGGATGCCGGCCGACGGCCCGTCCTTGGGGATGGCTCCTGCG
>JABMPV010000039.1 GCA_013202595.1 bacterium | reverse complement strand
CCAAATTTGCCCAAAACCACCAAAACCGCTATAATCATGCGACGGCTTGGAGAGGTCGCATAGCCTGGCCGAGTGCGCGGGCCTGGAAAGCTCGTAGGGTGCAAGCCCTCGAGGGTTCAAATCCCTCCCTCTCCGCCGAAAGCGGGCCCGCCACACGGCGGGCCCGTCGCCCTTGAGCGGCCCCGCCGTCAGCTGACATGGGGCCTGCCGCCGGATCTCGTGAGTGCGAGTCTTGCGGTGTGGACACCTTCGGCGAGGAAGGCATATGCCTCTTTCTGGCTCATCTTTCGCATGGTCCGGGCTCCCCGGTGGCTGATCGCCCGACGCTGCCCGGCTCCGAGAGTCACACCGGCTTGCCAGACTGTCGCCTCGTGACGTTCCCGGGCCCTACCGCACTCGGCAGAGGAATCGTGCTGCTCCCTGGGCAGGCGGTTCCAGTCGAGTTCGCCGATGTGTGGTCGGTGGACATCACCACGGAGACTGTGGGAGAACCCGGCCGGGTGGTCGATGAACTCCACGGCCGGTGGGCGGCACGTGACCCGTTCGTGGTCCTCCTCCACGTGGAGCCTGCCGCACTGCAGGTGCGGCCCGTCACGGATCGGGTTCCGTGGGAGTTGGGGCCCCGTTTCGAGTTTCCCATCGAACGTCTGGCCTTCCTGGTGTGGGCCAACACCTACGACCTCCGGGCGGGGACGCCGATCTGGTGGCATGCGAGCAAGGCTCGGCATCTCGGAATGGTTCCGGGAGGTCCGTGCGATGCGGAGACCCCCGAAGGACACGATGTGTGGATCGACGGCGGGCCCAGGGGACGAGTCGACGTCGAAGGCGCCGTGGTACACCGTGAGTCACTGGAACTGGGCATCGTCCCCGGTCCAGTTGTGGACCGGGAGACCACCGACGATCTGGCTCCCGATCAGATCAGAGCCGTCCTCCACCCCTTCGGGCCGGCGAGGATCATCGCGCCCGCAGGTTCGGGCAAGACCAGGGTGCTGACATCTCGCCTGCGGCATCTGCTCGCCAACGAGGGTGTCGAGGCTCGCCTGGTCACCGCCGTCGCCTACAACGCGCGGGCGGCCGCCGAATTGCAGGAGCGGCTCGGTGACGTGGGCGCCAGCGTGCGCACCATCCACTCACTCGGCCTCTCCATCCTCAACAGGGCGAGCCGGGTCACGGTGATCGAGGAGTCCGAGGTCCGCCGCCTGCTCGACTCGATCGTTCCTGTTCGTCCACAGCGGAATCAGGATGTCATGGCTCCCTATCTCGAGGCGCTGCAGGCCATCCGCATCGGCCTGCGGGACCCGGCAGAGATCGAGGTCGAGCGCGACGACGTGCCGGGCCTCCCTGAGGTCTTCGAGGAGTACCACGGCTTGCTCCATCGCCGCGGTCTGGTGGACTTCGACGAGCAGATCTACGGGGCGATCGAGGTGCTGCTCGCAGACCCCGCTGCACGGGATACGGCCCGGGCGACCGCCCGCCATCTCCTCGTGGACGAGTTCCAGGATCTCACGCCGGCTTACCTCCTTCTGCTGCGCCTCATCGCACTGCCCGGTCTCCAGGTGTTCGGGGTGGGTGATGACGACCAGGTCATCTACGGGTATGCAGGTGCCGACCCCGGGTATCTGATCGATTTCGCCGACCTCTTCCCCGGCGCGGCAGAGCATGCTCTAGAGGTCAACTATCGCTGCCCGCCCGATGTGGTGGCGGCCGCCTCGTCACTCCTCGGCAACAACCAGCGGAGGATCGCCAAGGAGATCACCGCGAGGCCCGGACGGCATGAGACGGCGCAGGATCTGACGGTCGTGGAGGCCGGAGCAGAAGGCGCCGCCGCTGCGGCAGGCCAAATCGTCGCGGAGTGGCTCGACTCGGGTGTCTCGCCGTCGGACGTCGCCGTCCTCGCCAGGGTCAATGACGCCCTCCTCCCGGTCCATGCTGCGCTCTTCGAAGCGGGCGTGCCGGTGCGTTCAACTCTCGGCCCCGGTCTCTTGGAGCGGTCAGGTGTGCGGACGGCTCTCGCCTACCTGCGCGTGGGCCTCGACCCCGGCGACATCCGCCGGGACGATCTGATGGAGGTCGTCAGGAGGCCTTCGCGCCGTCTGGCCAAGGCGACGACGGCCCACCTCCGCAGGCATCGAAGGTGGGCTCTGGGCGATCTCGCGGATCTGGCCGCGACCAACGAAGGCAAGGATGCCAGGCGGTTCTCCGAGTTCATCGCCGATCTCGGCCTGCTCGGATCTGCAGGATCGGATGGGGCCGACGCCGGCCGGTTGCTCCAATTGGTTCGTGACGAGGTGGGTCTCGGTTCGACCATGGGGATGCTCGATGGGTGGCGGTCCGCCGCCGACCGCTCGTCCCATGTCGACGACCTCGATGCGCTGATCGCCACCGCTGCGGTGCGGCCTGAGCCTCACGGTTTCCAGCGATGGCTCACAGAGGTTCTCTCGGCTCCCGATCAGCCGGGAGGCGTCACGTTGTCGTCGGTGCACAGGGTCAAGGGCAGGGAGTGGCCCAGGGTCCTCGTCTTCCGCGCCGATGAGAGCCTGATGCCGCACCGTCTCGCAGACGACATCGAGGAGGAGCGGCGTGTGTTCCACGTCGCATTGACCCGCGGTTCGGAGCGGGTGGCGGTGGTGTCCGGAGAGCGTCCCTCGCGGTTCGTCGACGAGATGCTGGGACGGGTTCCCCGATTCGTCGAACCACCGCGAGGGCTTGCCGCCCCGCGCAGTCCGAAACGTGCCCCGGTTCTGCCCAGAGTGGGTTCGATCGTCGCCTGGAGCGGGCACACGGGCACGGTCGCGGAGATCGATGGCGGGTCGCTGGTACTCACCCTCGACAGCGGCGCCACGTTGCGGGTGTCTGCCGGCGAGCGTCTGCAAGTGCTCTCCGAGGCCCCGACCACGCCCGCAGACGAGGCGCTCTTCGAGGCCCTGCGCGAATGGCGGCTGCGGACGGCGACTGCCCAGGGTGTGCCGGCATATGTGGTGTTCAACGACCGGTCACTGCGAGACATCGCTGCACGGCGCCCCGACGGCCCGAGAGCCCTCCTGGATTGCGAGGGCGTCGGGCCGGTGAAACTCGAGAGATACGGCGATGACGTGTTCGAGATCATCGAGGAACACGCCCCATCAGGGTGATCATCGCACTGTCGGCGACCAGGGCGTTCCTGCGTTGAGAACGCTCTGGAATGGCAGGTTGCCGGCCGGTTTGGTGCGTCCGTTCGACTAATCTCGCGTCGTCGACCACCCGATGGGCGTGTTGGCAGTTTCACGAATCGAAAGGCCTCACAGTGCCCTTCCCGCCGCCACCCGAAGGTGGCTTCAGTGAGTCTCAGGTGACCTGGGTGTTTGGTCATCCCCGCTCCGGCACCACCTGGCTGGGACGTCTCTTGGACGACGGACTCAACCTCAAGCTCTGGAATGAGCCCTATATGGGCCAGTTTCTGGCGTTCGCCAACACGCTGCGCAAGAATGAGCCGACTCGATTCGAAGACCCGACCTTCTGGATGTCCCATCCCCAGCGAGACAACTGGCGCGCATCGCTCAACGCCCTGTTCACAGATGTCATCGCTCGGCAGGCCGGACCCCTGGGTGACCGTGCGGGGCTCGCGATCAAGGAACCCAACGGCTCCGTGGCTGCACCGGTCATCCTTGAGGCCATGCCACAGGCGACGGCCATCTTCATGCTCCGCGACCCCCGCGATGTCATCGCCTCGCTGCTCGACGCTCGGAAGCCCGGATCGTGGATGGACGCCAGGCTCACGCTCGAGTTCGACCGCACCAAGATCGTCAAGCAGTCGATCGCCCGTTTCGAGAAGATCTCTGAGGCACTGACCGAGTTGGAGACCAAGGCCACCGGCCGCGTGTATCTGATGCGCTACGCCGAGATGAGGGATGACACCCTGGTGGAGATGCGCAAGATGGCCAGGACCCTCGGCATTCCAATGGACGAGGAACGGCTGAGCGCTGCGGTCGACAAGCACGCATACGAGAACATCCCCGCTGAGAACAAGGGCCCGGGGAAGTTCGTCCGCACAGCCAAGGTCGGCGGGTGGCAGGAGGAACTGGAGGAGCAGGAGATTCGTCTCATCCACCGCAAGCTGCGCCCATTCCTGATGGAGCGCGGTTTCGAGGTTCCGCCGAGATCCGGGGCGGCCGAGTAGCCGTGCCTGGACGCCGCAAGGCCGCAAGGACGCGAGACGCGGGCAAAGTCGCCGCGCCGGGGCCGTGCCCGAACTTCCTCATTGTCGGAGCGATGAAGGCGGGGACGTCGAGCCTGCACTTCATCCTCGATCAGCACCCCGAGATCTTCATGACGAAGTCGCCCGACAAAGAGGTGCACTACTTCGACAACCGGCCTTCCGAGAACAGGAGTGTGGACTGGTATCTGGGGCACTTCACCGGATCCGAGACTGCGGTGGCTCGAGGGGAATCGACGCCTGCCTATTCGTTCGTGCCCGGGGCAATCCCTGCCATCGCCGAATTCGATCCGGGGATGCGCTTGGTCTACTTGGTGAGAGATCCCGTGGATCGGGCCATCTCCCATGTGGAGCACCGTCGCTTCATCGGCGAGCGGAAGGCTGCGAAGCAAGGCATCCACTTCGAGCATGGTGGCATGTGGCACGAACTCTCAGAAGACCTCCGGCATCAGGACGAGTGGATTCACATGCAGTTGCTCGCCGGGACCAAGGGGGGAAGGCGCGGGTATCACGCCAGGGGCATCTACCACGAGCAGATTCGCCGGATCTATCGTCACTTCCCCGAGGAGCAGGTGTTCATCACACGACTCGATGACCTGAGATCGGATCCGGTGGGCACCCTCGACGGCATCACAGACTTTCTCGGCGTCTCCAGGCACACGTTCGAGGATCTCTCGCCGGCGAACGTCAATACATACGAGCGGCCCGGTGCCGATGTGTACGAGTACCTTGCCGCCTACTACCTCGTCCACAACGCCATCCTGACTGAGGATTTCGGCATCCGAACCGACGATTGGCGCCGGTCCTCGGGCACGGGTGCCGGCCTTGGGCCACAGGACGGGAGGGCCTGATGCTGATCACCGAGAAGTTCGTCTTCATCCACGTGCCGAAGACCGGTGGCGACTTCATTCGCCGCGTGTGCATCAGGCGCCTGCCCGAGGACTGGTTGGTGAAGACGAACATCGCCAAGCACGGTGAAGATACGGACATACCCGAGGAGTACCGGCACCTTCCCCGCTTCGCCCTGGTCAGGAACCCGTGGGATTGGCACGTCTCCTGGTACCACTACCTGATGGGATCCGGCCGGCCCGATCACCATCGGGATCGGGTACGCGAGCAGAACCCGTGGTTCGTGGATCTCACCGACGACTTCACGCTGGACTTCCCGGCGACCATCCGGAATCTGTATCAGCCTGATCCCGACAACCCGTCGTCGCGGCGGAAACTCGTTCGGAGGGCAGACCGTGAAGGCGTCGACCTGCTGACCCTGCACTTCAGAAGGCAGTTGAGCGAGAGCATCGCCGATGGAAGTGTCACGATCGGCCGATTCGAGAATCTCCGCCACGACTTCCATGACTTCCTCAGCAACAACGACGTGCCATTGACCGATCGCTTCCGTGTGGAACTGTTCGAACGGCCCCCTGTGAACCGGTCGAAGCGCTCCAGATACCAGGAGTACTTCGACGACGACCTCGCAGCCCTGCTCGCCGGGCGCGCATCAGAGATCATCGACGCCTGGGGGTACACGTTCGAGGATGTCGGCGACGAGGCCCACGGTGCCGACCCGAGGTCGACGTGACCGAAAGGGACCGGCACCTATGATTCCCGGTGAGCCGTTGGGAGGCCCGATGCGAGAAGACACCGCTCGACTTGGCGCAGTCATCAGTGGGGACGACTCCGGCCTGACGCCACTTCAGACACCCGACACGTCCGAATCAGGGCCGTCACCGATCGAGGGCGGGCGTGTGGTGAGCCTCGTCGTCGCCCACGAACACGGCGATTTGCTGTCCCTCCGGCGCCGTGCCGGCAACGGTGTCGGTGTCGACATCGAGCGTGTCGAAGGTGAGATCGACTAGGGTCACGGCCTTGACCGTGCCGCTCTGATCGCCGGTGGCGACGATGTGCATGCCGGGCACCAGGTCGACGGGGGCCGACTGCCAGAGGTTGCCCTCGGGGCCCACCTCGATGCTCTCGCTGTGCAGCAGGGTGCCGCCGTCGAATTGGTGGACCTCGACTGTGAGCGAGTCGTCGCCGTACCAGTTGCGGCCACCCACCCAGTCGGAAGTGATCGAGCCCTGGATCATCGGCTGCGGGGGCAACTCGCCCCTTGTGTACATGCGTGTTTGACTTTGGTCGGTGACACCGGCGGGGATGGCTCTGTGTTACATGCCCTGCCCCTGTTGGGGGTGGTGGCTTTCTAGTTGAGTGTCTCCCCGCCGGTGAACCGGCTCAGGTGGATGTCGCTTGATAGGAGCGTGAGATCCCAAAGCCATAGGTGACCCAACGCATGTATGCGCACCACCCGAGCTGATTCTGCCACCACCAGAACGAGCGAGGGAAGGAAACACTGGTGATCGTCATCGGAATCGACACTGAGCTATAACCGAATGTTGTGGATGAGCGGATCCGGGTAGAGGGGCGGCGTACCCTTCCAAACCTGAGAAATGGGTTCTGCCGGTTGTGGCCGGCGGGGAAGGAGTACGCCTGATGTTGAAGATAGTCCCCGATGACGTCGACCGTGACGATCTGGCTGTCACACTCGATGAACTGGTTGCTGAGGGGGCGCGGCGGATGTTGATAGCTGGCCTTGAAGCCGAGGTCGCTGATTACATTGAACGCCACACCGGGTTGGTCGACGAGGCCGGCCACCGCCTGGATGTGCGTAAGGGTAACGCTGCGGAACGGGGCCTGATGACTGGTGCTGGTTCGTTGCCGGTCCGGGCGCCTCGGGTCAATGATCGCCGCGACGGGCACCGGTTCTCGTCGTACAT
>JABMPV010000006.1 GCA_013202595.1 bacterium | reverse complement strand
CCGGCGAACCCCAGCCACACCGCCAGTCCTGCGACGCCGGCCCGCAATGCGAACGCCCAGGGCGCGAGTTCGCCCGTGACGAGGGCAAGCAGCCATATGGCGCCGCCGCGCACCGGCAGGCCACGCCATGCGTTGTACGCCAGCCACAGCGCAGGCACCGAGACGATGAGGAACACCACAGACACGGGCAGAGAGGCTAGGCCCCCTGCGAACTCAACCTGCCGGGCCCCCGGGGTGTCGCATCGGATGCGCACCACCTCTCAGCAGGGTTACACTTCGCGTAACTGCCGTCCAGGCAAAAGGAGTGACATGGTCGAGGCGTACGTGCTCATCCAGACGGAGGTCGGGAAAGCAGCGCAGGTGTCGATGGAAGTGGCGAAGATCAACGGGGTCCTCACCTCCGAGGCAGTCACCGGACCATACGACGCCATCGTGCACGCACAGGCCGACGACGTCGATTCGCTCGGCAAACTCGTCGTCGCCAGGATCCAATCCGTCGAGGGCATCACGCGAACACTGACCTGCCCGGTCGTCCGCCTCTGAGCGGTCGATCCCATCGAGGATTGAGAGAGCGGGGCCTTCGGGTCCCGCTCATCGCGTCCACCCAAGACCACCAGAACAGGCGGGACCTCCTGGGTCCCGGTCTCCGCGTCAGCGGCTCAGGGCGAGCGCCACGAGTTCGTCACACAGATCCGGGTACGACATCCCCGTGGCCGCCCACATCTGCGGGAACATCGACATTGGTGTGAACCCGGGCATGGTGTTGACCTCGTTCAGCACGAAGCCGTCTCCCGACTCGTCGTAGAAGAAGTCCACCCGCGCCAACCCCTGGCACTCGAGGACCTCGAAGGCTCGTGAGGCCATCGCCCGCACTTCGGCGGTCGCGTCGTCATCGAGTGGTGCCGGGACGATGAGGCGAGTGGCTTCGTCCTGGTACTTCGCGTCATAGGTGTACCAACCATCGACGACGATCTCGCCGGGGACCGATGCGCGAGGGCCTTCGAGCACCGCCACCTCGATCTCCCTGCCGGGCAACTCGGCCTCGACGATGACCTTGCCCCCGTAGTCGAGGGCCTCCACGATCGATTCCTTCAGCATGCCCTCGTCGGCCGCTCGTGTGATGCCGACGGACGATCCCAGCGACGCCGGCTTGACGAACAACGGGAAGCCGAGCACACCGCCGATATCGTCGACGACTGCCGCAGGATCGTCGCGGAACTGGCGACCTCTGACGATGCGGAAGTCGCCGACGGGGATCCCGGCCTCCCTGCACAGACGCTTCGCCACGTCCTTGTCCATCGCAATGGCCGATGACATCACACCGCTGCCGACGTAGGGGATGCCTGCGATCTCGAAGAGGCCCTGGATGGTGCCGTCCTCGCCCCATGGGCCATGTAGAACAGGGAACACGACGTCGAATGCGACCGGGCCGCCCGGTGCCATCAGTCGGCCCGAAGGGACCTCCAGGACCACTTCAGGGCCCTCTGCGACCAGTGGCGAGAGTCCGGGGTCGGCCAGGTGCCAGCCCCCGGTGCGGTCGATCCCGACCGCGGCCACATCATGACCTTTGCCTCTGAGGGCATCGATCACCGCGACCGATGACACACATGAGACCTCATGTTCCGCCGATCGCCCGCCGAAGAGAACCAGGACCGATGTCATATCCGGCAGAGTACCAATCACCGCCAGCGCGGAGCGTACCCGAGCGGCAACAGTCGGTGGCAACACCCCCGAGTGAATCGGGAGTCACCGCCAAACCGTCACGGGCCGCATCCGACACCGCTGCAATCCTCACCGCCATCGGGCCTGCGGTCGGGGCATCGCACTGTGCGCTGATCACGGTGGCTGCAGACGGGAGACCGCTTCTCCTGCAGCCGATCCTCGCCGATGGCGTCACCCACCCTGGACGACTGGAGCCCGGCACCGGCTGGGACGATCTGGGACAGGGGCTGGGATGGCCGGAGGCCGAGAGCACCGATCTGATCGTGCGCGGCACGAGGGTGGGTGCCCTGGTGACCGGGGGGCATTCGCCGGATCGCCGCGTGCTCGCAGCAATCACTCCGGTCACGGCCGCCCTGCTGGATGCCGCCATGGACGGCAGGGAGGCGCGAGCACAGGCCACACGGGCTGCGCACAGGGTCAGGGTCGGAACAGACCTCATCAGCGTGGTCAGCCACGAGATCCGCAGCCCGCTCACTTCGATCATCGGCGCGCTCCAAACGCTGCAGCGGCTGGCACCGGCGCCCGAGGGATCGGATGCAGAGAAGATCGTCGCGATCGCACTGGTCCGCGCCGATCGCCTGCACACGCTCGTCGACGACCTGCTCGTCGCGCTCCGTCCCGAACGGGCTCACCGACTGCAGCGATCCCGACCGATCGATCTCGGCACGCTGGTCGGGGATGCCGTAGATGCGGTGCCGGGTGGACCGGACCTGGTGGAAGTCATCCGGCCTGGATCTCCGGTGACCGTGACGCTCGATGCCGACCGGGTGCACCGGATCCTGGTGAACCTCATCGACAACGCGATCCGACACGGTGCCGTCCCGATCGAGGTGACCGCATCCGTCGAGGGCGATCTCGTCGAGATCCAGGTCACCGACCATGGACCCGGTCTGGCCGCCGAAGTCGCTCTGGCTCTCAGCACCCCCGCCGACGATGACGGGTTGGAACCGGTGGGATCGGGTCTCGGCCTGACGATCACCCGCGGGTTGGTCGACGCCGTCGACGGGACGCTCGCCTATGAACTCACACCGGGCCCGAGAGCAACATTCACCGTGGTGATCCCCCAGGGCCCACCTGCCGACGCCGTCGTCTAGACCCGCATCGAGAGGACGCCGGCCTCAGGCCTGTTCGTCGCCCGAGACGGCGATCGCATGGAATCCGCCGTCGACATGGATGATCTCGCCGCTGGTCATCGGCGCCCAGTCACTCATGAGGACACAGGCCATCCTCGCCACTGGCTCGGGATCGTGGACATCCCAGCCGAGAGGCGACCGGGCGGCCCACGCGTCTTCGAACAGGCTGAACCCCGGGATCGACTTCGCAGCCACCGTGCCCAGTGGGCCGGAAGAGATCGCGTTGGCCCTGACGTTGGAGCGACCGAGGTCTCTCGCCAGGTAGCGATTGACCGACTGCAGGGCAGATTTGGCCACACCCATCCAGTCGTACTTCGGCCACGCGTGGGAGTTGTCGAAGTCGAGGGTCACGAGGGACCCACCTCCGGCCTTCCTCATCAGAGGGAGCAATCCGACCGCCAGCGTCTTGTACGAGAAGGCCGACACCGTGAACGCCGTCGCCGCGCTCTCCGCCGGCGTGGTCAGGAAGTTTCCTCCCAGAGCATCATCCGGTGCGTAGGCGATGGCATGCAACGCTCCATCCACCCCACCCCACCTGGCATCGAGATCGGCCACCAGGGCCTCCATGTGGTCGGCGTCGTTGATGTCCAACTCGAGCACGTCGGGTGGATTGGGAAGGCGAGCAGCCACACGCCCGGTGAGTCGAAGGCCCCGACCGAAGCCGGTGAGCACGATCTCGGCGCCCTGTTCCTGAGCGACCCGTGCCGTGTGCCATGCGAACGAGTCATCGGTCAGCACACCCGTGATGACCAGTCGCTTGCCTGCGAGCAGCACCTTCCGCTCCTTCTCGTCCGCCGTGGGGCGGGACATGATAGGGGTCAGCCGCCGACGTTCGCCCACGCCCTCAAGCCCAGGCCCATGATGAAGAGCAGGAGGATGCCCCAGAGGATGGCGGGACGCTCGGCCATCTTCACCCGGAATATGTACATGCCGGCGAACGTGAACAGGATGACGAAGCCGTAGAAGATGTGGAACTCGCTCCCGGGTCGGGCGCCCTGCCCATACAGGGCCAGCCCGAAACCCACCTGGACGAGCATCGCTCCGGCCGCGACACCCGCCGCCCTCTTGAACCATCGATCGGGTGCCCTCTTCAGCATGGCCAGGGTGATCCCCCACAGGCCGACCAGGCCGGTCGAGATCACAGCCACCCACATCCACGATCCGTGCAGAGTCTCCATGGGCCGCGACGCTAGCGCGACGCCGCGCCGTCAGGCCGGGGCGGTCACGGCCGCGACATCTGCATCGAAGTGCGCCACGAGATCGGCCCCGCCCATGTGAATGGCCACGCCGTGGGCTCCCCCACCGATGGATGCCTCGGACAGCACCGCCACCGACGTATCGGCGATCACCGGGAGATCACGGGCACACCCGAACGGCGTGATCGCGCCGCGGGGATATCCGGTCACGCGGTGAGCGTCTGCAGCATCTGGCATCGACAGCCTGCTGACGCCCAGGTGAGCGCGTAGGGCCGGCCAGTCGATGACTCTGTCGCCGGGCACGAGCACCAGCACGTAGTCCTCGTCTCCCCTGCGCACCACCAGGGTCTTCACGATCTGGGCGATGTCGATATCCCTGGCAATGGCAGCCTCATGGATGTCGCGAACCGGTCCGTAATCCACGACGGTGAAGACGAGGCCGGACCCGGCGGCGGCTCTGGTCGCGGGGGTGTCGGGCATCGCCGGGACAGTAGGCGGGATCGGCAGAAGCGGCGTAGATTCGGTCAATGTCCGACCCAGCAGACAGAGGCCTCCCCATGGAATGGACCAGAGGCGCGTTCACGATCACCGACGATCCGGGTCGGGTCGACATCGAGTGGGTCTCCAGCATCCTGATGTCGTCGTACTGGGGACAGGGCCGGACTCCGGAGGTGGTCGCCGACCTCACAGAGAAGTCCATGTGCTTCTCGATGTTCGACGGAGACACCCAGATCGGCTTCGCCAGAGTGGCCACTGACTACACGGTGTCCTCGTGGCTCTCGGACCTCGTGATCGCCGAGAGCCACCGCAACCGGGGTCTGGGGACCTGGATGACCGAGTGCGTGCTGAGCCATCCAGCGATCGCGCACACCCAGTTCGTCCTGCAGACAATGACGGCCCACGCCCTCTACGAACGGTTCGGATTCGGGGCGAGCGACAGACTCATGGTCCGCCCGCCTCCGGCGCACTGATCCGGCCCGCCGTCCGCGATCATGTGGACGTGCGGATCGTCACCTACAACACGGGCCTGCTGCGTGGCGGTGTGCCGTATGCAGCAGAGCGTGTCGATCTCGTAGCCGACGCGGTGGCGAACATCGATGCCGACGTCGTCAGCCTCCAGGAACTGTGGTCCGACGCCGATCGGGCGACGGTGCTCGACTCCGCCACGGGGCGGTTCCCCCACCGGGCGGAAGCCGACCCCCTTGCTCCGCTCCCGGGCGATTGGGGACTCGACGGAAGTACCGGTCTGGCGGTGCTGTCACGCTGGCCCATCATTCGATCCGCGGTGATCCCTCTGGAGTCCAGCATCGTCCGCAGAGCGATACTCGACGTCCAGATCGCGACGCCCGCGAGGGCGGTGAGGGTCCTCGCCACTCATCTCACCGCGTTTCTGCGCTCCGTGATGCACCACAACGGGGAGGGCGGGTGGGCGGCCGAGCATCTGGCCCAGTGCGAATTGGTGGCCGATCTGATCGAATCTTCCCGCGGTCCGATCGTCCTGGCCGGCGACCTCAACTGCGGACCCGGGCGAGGCGGGGTCCCGGAGTTGCCGGAGTCCTACGACGTGCTGCGACGAGCCTTCGAACACTCTCCCTACGCCGATGATCCTCTCAGTGGGTGCACGTGGTGTTCGGAGAACCCGCTCGTGTACGAGGAAGCCGACACGATTCTCGATCACATCATGGTGAGCGGGCTTCGCCCGACACGCCCGCGGCGCATCCTGACCGCCCGGGTCGAGATTCCCATCGGTGCGGGGATCGTCGAAGCACAAGTCGCCGACCACTACGGGGTGTCACTGGATCTCATGACGTGACAACCAGAACTCGGCCTGTCAGGGTCCGTGGCCACATCACAGATAGGAGGAGGCACCTCCCGGCGCCACCGACGGTCGTAGGCTGAGAACGACAGCACCTCAGGAGGCCAGAAGTGACACGTCGCGCCGTGACCGGCATCACCTTGTACGACGGATCGGGCGGACCACCTGTCCCCGGCACGTCAGTGGTCTGGGACGACCGGCGAATCATCTCGGTCGGGACCGATGCCTCTGCCGACACCGCGAACGCAGAAGTCATCACGACCGGCGGCTGGGTGGTCCCCGGTCTCATCGACGCCCACGTCCACCTGACGCTCGACGCGACAGTCGAAGGGATGGAGGGAGTCGCCACCGAACCCGTCGAGACCACCATCGCCCGCGCCCGTTCGGGGGCGAGGATCCTCCTCGGAGCAGGGATCACAACGGCTCGCGATCAGGGATCGCGTAATGGCCTGTCCATCCAGGTGGCCGGGGAGCAGCGCTCCGGCACACTGACGGCAGCAAGGATCATGGCAGCGGGCAGGGGCATCACACCGACCGGCGGCCACGGCTGGATGATCGGCGTCGAGGCGGACGGCGCCGACGGCGTGAGGGCTGCAGTGGCAGCCGAGATCGCAGCAGGCGCCGACGTCATCAAGCTGTTCCCAACCGGCGGCATCCTCGGCTCCGGAGCACACGGGTACGCCGTGGTCATGTCCGCTGAGGAGATCGCGGCCGCCATCGACGAAGCGCACCGCCACGGCATCCTGGTCGGCGCGCACGTCCACGGGCCCCCGGGATCGAGATGGTCCTGGATGCGGGCATCGACACCATCGAGCACGCAACCGCCATCACCAATGAGCAGATCGACCGGGTGATCGAACAGGGTGTGGCACTGGTTCCGACGCTCACGGGAGCCCACCTCATGCTCGAAGTCGATGCCGGCCTTCCGAGTGACCTCCTGGCCAGGGCGATCGAGGTCAAGGACGTGGCTTTCGACGGCATCCAACGCGCGATCGCAGGGGGCGCCAGGGTGCTCGCCGGCACCGGCGCTGGAACCCCCTTCAATCCGCCCGGTGGCCTCGTGACGGAGATGACCCTGCTGTCGGACCTCGGCTACGGACCACAACGCGTGCTGGCTGCAGCGACGTCATGGACCGCGGAGACGCTGCGTCTCGACGGTCTCGGCAAGGTTGCCGAGGGCATGATCGCCGACATGGTCGTACTCGACGGTGACCCCGTGGAAGACCTGGCCTGGCTCACGACGCCGCGCCTGGTCATCCAGGACGGCGGGACCGTCTGAGCAGGTGAGCGGGTGCCGCCCGGCCTTCGGCGCTAGGCGTCCGGCCCGGGTGGCTCCGGGGCCGGAGGCGTCTCGCCGAGGATGGCATTCTTGCGCTCGTCGAACTCCTCGCGGGTGATGAATCCCCGCTCGTGGAGGCCGGCCAGGCGCTCGAGGTCGCCCACCGCCGAATCACCCTGAGGTGCTCCGCTGCCCTCGGGGCCCCCGGATATCGACCGCGACCGGTCCTCACGGATCCTGTAGATCAGGCTCTGGAAGGCCTCTGGATCGGGGATGTCGGAGAACCTGCTCTGCCCTTGCTCCCCTGCCGACTCGACGAGGAGGTCGCCCGATCTCAGCATCCGCTCGAGGATGTTCTGGGAGAACTGCACATCGTTGATGTTCTCGAGGGGAATCTCGAGACCGCGACGGGCGAGCACGCCCGAGCGAGTGATCAGTCGCTCATTGGTGAGGATGTACCACGTGAAGAACCACTGGATGAAGCGGTAGACGGCGAAGTAGATCAAGGCGATGATCGCCAGAGCGGTCACCCCCCAATCGAACGCCGGCACCTCCGGCCGGTACAGCCAGGTGACCACGATGACCGCAATGAACACGATCGCCCAGAGCAGCGGTATCACCAGCAGGCGCCAATGAGGCCGGAACTCTCGAACGACCACTTCCCCGTCTGTCAGCAAACGCCTCGGATATCCCATGGGGCGATGTTACGCATTCGAGATCGAACACGGGCGGCATCGGGTGTCGGGGGTCAGTAATTGGTCGTCGGTCGCCAGTCCAGGTCATCAGTCATCAGTCATCAGTCATCGGTCATCGGTCATCGGTCATCAGTCATCGGT
>JABMPV010000509.1 GCA_013202595.1 bacterium | reverse complement strand
CCGGCTCGTGGGATTGCTCAAAGTGACATCTCGAACTCGTCGATGCCCTGGTATCGGCATGGGCCGGAGCGTTCTGCAGGGGCAATCGGTGCGCAGCACCCACCCGTCTACCATTCCATCCCGTGCCCGTAGATATCGACATCGCCAAGGTTGCGCGGCTCGCCCGCATCGCCATCACCGAGGAGGAAGCAGCCGAGTACGGCGCTCAACTCGGAGACATCCTGGAACACGCTGCGCGCGTCCAGGCTCTGCCGACCGATGGCGTTCCGCCCACGGCTCATCCTCTGCCCATCGCCAATGCCCTGCGCGACGACGTGATCGAGCCGACCCTCGATCGCGAGGAAGTGCTTGCCCAGGCTCCCGAGCGTGATGGGGACTTCTTCAAGCTGCCTCCGTTCCTGGAGGACTCGTGAGCGACCCAGCAGATCTGACCATCTCCGCAGCAGGCGCCCTGCTGCGCTCGGGGGACCTCTCGGCAGTCGAATTGCTCGAAGCGGTGCTCCGCAGGGCTTCGATGACCGAGGCGATCCTGCACGCCTTCCTCACGATCGATTCCGCCGGTGCGTCCGCGGCGGCAGCGGCAGCCGACGAGGCGTTCGCAGCGGGAGACGATCTCGGGCACCTCCACGGCATCCCGATCGCCCTCAAGGACAACATGGTCACCCGCGGCATCGAGACGACCTGCTCGTCGCAGATCCTCTCGGGGTACATCCCTCCCTACGACGCAACCGTCGTGGAGCGGCTCAAGGCGGCCGGGGCAGTCATCGTCGGCAAGACCAACATGGACGAGTTCGCCATGGGGTCATCGACGGAGAACTCGGCCTACGGAGCGACCCGCAATCCGTGGGATCCCGATCGAGTGCCGGGTGGTTCCTCCGGTGGATCGGCCGCGGCGGTGTCTGCCGGCTCGGCGCTCGCCGCGCTGGGTTCGGACACGGGCGGATCCATCCGCCAGCCGGCGTCGCTCACCGGCGTCGTCGGCATGAAGCCGACCTATGGCCTGGTCAGTAGATACGGTCTGGTTGCGTTCGCCTCATCGCTGGATCAGATCGGCCCGCTCACACGGACGGTCGACGATGCCGTCACCGTGTTCGAGGCGATTGCGGGCCATGACCCCTCTGACGCGACGTCGTACCCGGGCCCGGTGCCCGACGTGCGCACGGCGCTCGATGGAGGCGTCGCCGGGCTCAGAGTGGGCGTGGTCCGCGAACTGTGGGGCGAAGGTACCGACCCCGAGGTGGCGGCGGTCTGTCGTCGTGCGGTGGATCTCCTCGCAGATGCCGGGGCCCTGGTGAGCGAGGTCTCGCTCCCGTCGCTCGAGTACGCATTGAGCGCCTACTACCTGATCGCCCCCGCCGAGTGCTCGTCGAATCTCGCACGTTTCGACGGAGTCCGATATGGACTGCGCCGCGCCGGGTCGACCGTCGAAGAGATGATGGCTTCGAGCCGCCACGATGGCCTGGGCCCCGAGGTGACCAGGCGGGTGCTCCTGGGGACCTATGCGCTGTCCGCGGGCTACTACGACGCCTTCTACGGACAGGCCCAGAAGGTGCGGACGCTGGTGATCAGGGACTTCGCAGCCGCCTATGGCGACGTCGATGTGCTGATCTCCCCGGTCAGCCCCACCACCGCCTTCAAGATCGGTGAACGGACCGACGACCCGCTCGCGATGTACCTCAGCGACGTGTGCACCATCCCATCCAACCTGGCCGGTGATCCCGGGATCTCGGTGCCGGTGGGCCTTGATTCAGGCGGGCTCCCAATCGGCCTCCAGGTGCTTGCCCCCGCTCTCGGTGAGGCGGTCCTGTTCAGGGTCGCCAAGGCAGTCGAGAGCCTCGCCGGCTCCGATGCCCGTCCGGCTCTCGCCACATCGGAAGGAGCGGCATGAGCGCCTACGACGTGGTCATCGGGATAGAAACCCATGTCGAACTGCGCACGGCGTCCAAGATGTTCTGTGGCTGCCCCGTCGACTTCACGGCGGAGCCGAACACAGCGGTATGCCCTGTCTGTCTCGGCCTGCCGGGGGCCCTCCCGGTCCCCAATGCCCGGGCGGTGGAGTGGACGATCGCCCTGGGTTCGGCTCTCGGCTGCGACATCGCTGCTGAGTCGGTGTTCCACCGCAAGAACTACTTCTACGCCGACCTGCCGAAGAACTATCAGATCTCCCAGTTCGATCTCCCGCTGTGCTCGGACGGCAAGCTGGATGTAGAGGTGGACGGCGTCCCGACCGTCGTCGGGATCACCCGGGTGCACATGGAGGAGGACACGGGCAAGAGCACCCATATGGGTGCCGGCGGTCGGATCACCGGTTCCGAGGGCTCACTGGTCGACTTCAACCGTTCGGGTGTCCCCCTGGTCGAGGTTGTCAGCGAACCCGACATCAAGACCCCCGAACAGGCACGGGCCTACGCCACCGAACTGCGAGAGATCGTCCTTTCGCTCGGAATCTCGGACGCCCGGCTCGAAGAAGGCAGCATGCGCTTCGACGCCAACATCTCGCTGCGCCCGCCGGGCCAGCAGGAACTCGGCGTGAAGGTCGAAGTCAAGAACATGAACTCGTTGCGGTCGCTGCAGCGAGCCCTCGCCTACGAGATCGAACGGCAGACGAAACGCCTGGACGCGGATGAGCCAATCGAACAGGCGACCCGCCATTGGGAAGAGGAGTCGCGCCGCACGGCGCCGGGTCGCAGCAAGGAGGAGTCCTCCGACTACCGCTACCTCAGGGAGCCCGATCTCATCCCCGTCGCCGTGAGCCGCGAGACCATCGAGGCCGTGGGGTCCGGATTGCCGGAGCTACCGGCCGCACGCCGAAGCCGCTATCGGGAGATGGGTCTCGACTTCGAGGCAGCTCGTCTCGTGAGTGCCGGCGAGGGATTGGGCGGTTTGCTCGAGGCGGCCGTGGCGGAGGGCGCAGGGGCCGCGAGCGTCGCCAACTGGCTGACCGGCGACGTGATGGCGCAGATCCGATCTCTCGGGACCCCCGTCGAGGAAACGCCGCTGACCGGTGCCCGATTGGCGGAACTGGTCGCCATGGTCGATGGCGGCGAGTTGTCGGCGACGGCAGCCAAGGACGTGCTGGCCGGCGTGATGGCCGGCGAGGGGGAACCCCGGCAGATCGCCGAAGAGCGCGACCTCATGCAGATCACGGACTCCGGCTTCATCGAGGAGGCCGTCGATCGGGTGCTGGCCGAGCATCCCGATGAGGTAGAGCGGCTGCGCGGCGGCGATGGCCGCCTCACCGGCTTCCTGGTCGGCATGGTGATGAAGGCCACCGGGGGCAAAGCCGATCCCCGCCAGGTCAGCGAGATGATCCGCTCCAGGGCGGGCGCCTGAGGCCGTGGGCGCCGTCGTCTTCGGCTGCGATGGGGTGCTGGCCGACACAGAACCCCACTCCAGGTCGGCGTGGAGGTCCGTCCTCTCCAATCTCGGGCACCCTGCCACCTCGAGCGATGTCGAGGGATGTACCGGTCTGGGTTACTCGGAGTGCTACGACCGCCTGGCCGATGTGGCACCCCTGCCACCGTCCGCGGATCTGTGGTCCTCAGTCCTCGAAGCGCTGATCGCCTCGTTCTCCACGGGCCTGCTCCGTTTCGAGGATGCGGCGAACGCCGTCGAAAGCCTCGTACTGCTGGGTGTCCCGATCGCGGTGGCGTCTTCGAGTCCTCGCGAGCGACTCGACGTCACGCTGTCTGCCATTGGTCTGGCGGGACGGTTCGATGTCACCGTTGCCGGCGACGAAGTGGAGCGCTCCAAGCCGGCCCCCGATGTCTACCTGGCGGCGGCCCGCCTCCTGGGTGTTGCGCCCGGCGATTGCGTTGCCGTGGAGGACTCCGGGCACGGTGCGACGGCTGCGGTGGCTGCCGGGATGCGGGTCATCGGCGTCGTGAGAGATGATGAAGAGGCAGGCCGCCTGCTGAGCGCCGGGGCTGCCCTGGTCACGGAGATCGACGCCGACGATCTTGCGCGGTGGGTGTAGCGGGCCTCCTGCCGGTCACACTGAGAGTTCGTAGATCCGCTCGTCGGCGGGCGCGCCATCGAGCGACGCGGCTCCGGAGACGACCTCGCGCAACCGAAATCCGCACTTCGTTGCCACAGCGGCCGACGCTAAGGCGGTCGCCTCCGACAGTCGGAGGACCGGACATCGGCGGCGAGATCAACTGCCGCGCCTACCGGGCGTCGGTGTACACCGTCGGACCGCGATGGCGGAGGCGGTCCGGTTCGATGACGAGGACTTGGCCCTGCTGAGCACGGCTGATGCGACGGGCCAACCTGCGGTCGCGCAGCCGATTGGAGCGCTGCTGCATGCGGCGGATCCTGCGGGCTCTCGAGAGGCTGATCGGTACATCGAATGCCGTCATGCCACTACGACGCCGCAGAGGGGATGAAGGTTCCCGGGAATCTGCGCCGGCGCCGGGCGAATCGATCCGATATGCGGGGGCGGCCGGATCTCAGCCGGTGTTCCTGAGGCCCGTTGCGATCCCGTTGATGGAGAGCAGGAGCGCCCGATCGAGCGCCGGGTCGGGTTCGGTGCCTGAACGGGACCGCTCGAGGAGCGACACCTGGATCAGATTCATCGGGTCGAGGTACGTGTCTCTGATGTCGAGGGTTCGGCGCAGCGTCGGATGCCCGCCGAGCAGGATGTCATCGCCGGTGATGGCGAGGACCCTGGCGACCGTTCGGTCGTGCTCGGCCCTGACGGTCTCGAAGATCCCCCGGAGTTCTGGCCGTACGAGTCGGTCCACATACCTGGCGGCGACCGCGAGGTCGGCCTTGGCGAGGGTCATCTCGACGTTGTCGATGAAGGTTCCGAAGAAGGACCAGTCGCGGTACATCTCATCGATGACCCCGGACCATCCGTCCTGGGCTGCAGCGGCGAGGCCGGATCCGACGCCGAACCAGCCGGGGACGACCTGCCTGGTCTGGGTCCAACCGAATACCCAGGGGATCGCACGCAGGCCCGACAGACCCGGGTCGCCCCCCGGCCGCCGCGCCGGGCGGGAGCCGATGTTGAGGGCCGCCAGTTCGTCGACGGGTGTCGCAGTGCGGAAGTACTCGATGATCCCCGGGGTCTCGATGAGTTGCCGATACGCGACGTGGGCATGACTCGAGATGGCGTCCATGGCGTCGAACCAGCGGCCGAGCGTGGCGTCGTCCTGGCGCGGCCCGGTGTGCAACAGCGTGGCCTCCAGGACGGCAGAGATCGCCAATTCGAGGTTCCGCTGTGCGAGCGCCGGCACTCCGTACTTGTCGGAGATCACCTCGCCCTGCTCGGTCACCTTTATCGCTCCGTCCACGGTTCCGAATGGCTGGGCGAGGATCGCTTCGTGGGTGGGCCCCCCGCCGCGTCCGACCGTCCCGCCCCTGCCGTGGAAGAACCGCACGGTGACGCCGTGGGCGGCTGCAGCCGACCGGACCTCTCTGGCCGCCCGGTACAGACCCCATTGGGAGGTGGTGATACCGGCGTGCTTGCTGGAGTCGGAGTAGCCCAGCATCACCTCCTGGAGATCTCCCCGAATGGCGACCAGACGTCGGTAGGCGGGGTCGGAGAGCAGCCGGTCGATGGTGGCCCCCGCTGCTTCGATTTCGTCTGTCGTCTCGAACAGCGGGACGAACCCGATCGCGGCGACACCGTTGGAGATGTCGACCAGGCCTGCTTCTCGTGCCAGGACCGCCGCAGCGAGCACGTCATCGGCGCCCCGGGTCTCGGAGACGATGTACGACTCGATCACCGAGGGTCCGTACTTCTCGACGGCTTCGGCGATCGCACCGAACGTCGCGGCCGTCATGGACTGCTCTCCCGTCAGCCTGAGCGAGGGGAGCGCCAGCGGTCGTTTGCTGGTGAGTTCGGCTGCGAGGAGCCTGAATCGCTCGTCGGAGTCGAGTTCCCCGTACGGGCGCTCCGTCCCTCCGACGCGGTCGAAGAGGTGGGCCAGGAGAGCGTGTAGGCGGCTTGCGTGCTCGCGAATGTCCATGGTGGCCAACCCGAACCCGAACGCTGCCGTCCGCCGGATCAACCCTCCGAGGATGCCGTCGGCAATCAGGTCTCCCCGATGCTCGCGAAGCGACGATGCCATGACACCGAGGTCCTCCAGCATGCCCAGGTGGTCCGCATAATCCCGACCGGGGGAGTGGGCAACGCCATCTGCAAGGCGGGTCCGCGTGCGCTTGAGGCGCTCGTGGACGTAAGCGAGTTTGAGCCGGTACGGCTCACCGGCGCTGATCAGAGAGAAACGGTCCCATGTCTCGGGGAGTGACACTCTGTCGGCTTCCAGCGACTTCTCCAGCGCAGCGCTCATCTCGACGACGACGATGGATGTCGAGAGGTCGTCCGCCACGCGCTCGACCGCGCCGATCAGTGCCATCAAGCCGTGGTCGTGCTGGTCTGCCAGGACCCTCCTGGTGACGTCGGGCGTCACGAATGGGTTGCCATCACGGTCGCCACCCACCCATGTCCCGAAGCGGAGAGGTGCGGCAGACGGCTCGAGAGTCTCACCGAGGCGCTCCATCTGCGATGCCATGGTGTCACCCAGACCCGAGAACACGTCACCAGAGATCTGTTCGAGGTAGTAGATGGCGCTCCTGGCCTCGTCCACGGGGGTTGGTCGCGCTCGCCTGAGCTCATCGGTCTGCCAGATCAGGTCGATGAGTTCGGCGGTGCGGCGGTCGATGGTGGCGATCTCGGTCTGTGTGACCCTCGGGTCGGTCCGCCGCTCGATCAACGCGGTGATGGCCGACAGTTTCGAGAGTATGGACCGGCGGGCGGCCTCCGTCGGGTGTGCAGTGAATACCGGCCTGACCTCGAGGTCGGCGAGTGTCGCGGCAACCGTCGCCGGCGACTGTCCGGCTTTCAGCACCCGATCCAATGTCGGACGAAGGCCCCATCGGGTGGTCTCCGATCGGGTCGACAGCGAATCGACTCTGTGGACCTGCTCGGCCGCATTTGCGAGGTAGAAGTACGTGGTGAACGCACGAACGAGCGATCCGAGGGTCTCGATGTCCTGCGCAGCGAGAATCGCATCCAGTTCGGCGACTGCTCCCGGGCCGCGTTCGCTGCGTATGGCTTTGGCGAGAGAACGAACCCGTTCGACGAGTTCGAGCAGGTGACGTCCCTCCTGACGGACCAGCGTTTCGCCCAGCATCGACCCAAGCCGGCGGATGTCTCCCCGGAGCGCGTCGTCATAAGGAAGGGGCCGGTCGGTCACGGAGCGGGAGCGTAGCCCGGGTGAGATTCCCCGGGTGGGCGGCCGAGGGACGTAGCATCGCTGGTGATGAGAGCGTTGGTGACCGGTGTGAGCGGATTCCTCGGCGGCTATGTGGCCGCCGTCCTCTTGGCAGGTGGGCACGACGTCACCGCCCTGGTCCAGGACCGCGAGCAGGGCCACGACCTGGCCGCTTTCGGCGTCCGGCCCCACCTGGGCAGCATCCTCGAAATGGATTCGATGCGCAGAGCCGTGAGGAACAAGGACGTCATCTTCCACTGTGCCGAGTGGCGGGATCCAGGCGCTCGCAAGAGCCGCGTCGTCGAATCGGTCAACGTCGAGGGCACGCGCAACGTCATGGAACTCTCCAGGGAGATGCGAGTGGGCCGCATCATCTACGCAGGGTCGCTTGCCGCGTTCGGCGATACAAAGGGCAAAGTCCTGGACCGCCCACCGGAGGATCCGGGTAGACACACATCGGTCTATGGGCGGACCAAGTGGGAGGCGCTCGACGAAGTGGTACGGCCGCTCCAGCACCAGGGTGTCCCGATCATCGCTCTGCACGCGGGAGTGATGTACGGGCCCGACGATCCCAGCGATGTGGCCGATCTCCTGACCAGGCATGCGCTGGGGAGGGCGCCGATCATCCCGACCAGGACGGCGTTCTGCTGGAGCCACGTCGAGGACGTGGCCCACGCATTCATCGCCGCGGCGGAGTTCGATCGACCCCGCCGCTCGTACTCAGTTGGCGGACCACCCCACACGCTGCGCCATGCGGCGTCTCTGGTGAGCCGGATGGTGGGCCGGCGCCGATCGTCGCTGCCGGTCCCCGGTCTCGCTCTCAGACCCGTGGCCACAGGCCTTCGAGTCACAGGGAGCGTCTTCCCGACGCTGCGGCGCCCGGCGGGGCGCATGGCCGCCATTGCCGGAGTGACCCACCTGGCCGATGATTCGGCCGCCCGTGCCCACCTGGGCTTCGACCCCCGGTCGCTCGAGTCGGCGCTTCCCGATGCGATCCGCTCCAGGATTCAGCAGATCTTCGAAGGGGTCTGATCGCCCCGATCGGCGGTATCGTCCCCACTGGCATCGAAGGGAGCCTCATGACGTCCGATGGATCGCCGCGCGATCGGCTGACCAAGGTTGAAGCCGAGGAGCGCGCAGCGCGCGTCTCGGGTGTGTCATACGACCTGGACATCGATCTCGAACGCGACGCAAAGTCGTTCCGGGGTGATGTCACGATCTCGTTCGACACCACCGGCGGCGATACGTTCGTCGAGTGGGTCGGCGGTTCCATAGACCGGATCGAGATCGGCGGGTCGGCCGTCGATATCGAGTGGGACGGTTCGAGGGTTCGGCTTCCCGGCCAACTGCTCGGCAGGCAGGCGTCGGTGAGGATCGTGTACGAGCGCCCGTTCGATCACACGGGGGAGGGGTTCCACACCTTCACCGACCCCGAGGACGGCGAGATGTACCTCTACACCCAGTTCGAGCCCTATTCGGCTCATCGGGTCTTTCCCTGTTTCGATCAGCCAGACATCAAGGGCGTGTTCAGGGTGTCGGTGACTGCACCGGAGGACTGGGCGGTCGTGACGGCAGGTGCCGAGATCTCCCGTGATGCGGCCGACGAGGGCAGGACGAGACGGGTTTTCGCCGAGACCGGTCCGTTCAGCCCCTACCTGCTCGCCATCTGCGCCGGTCCCTATCACGAGGTCCGCGACGACACGGGAACCGTCCCGATGGCGATCTACTGCAGGCGATCCCTGGCCGACTTCCTCGACGCCGAACCTCTGTTCGACATCACCAGGCGGGGGATGGAGTACTACAGCGAGTTCTTCGATGAGCCGTATCCCTTCGGCAAGTACGACCAGATCTTCGTGCCGGAGTTCAATTGGGGAGGGATGGAGAACGTCGGTGCAGTCACCTACACCGACAGCGTGGTGTTTCGCGATCCGCCCACGGAAGATCAATTGACCAGGCGTGCCGAGTACTTCCTCCACGAACTGGCGCACATGTGGTTCGGCGATCTGGTCACGCTTCGCTGGTGGAACGACCTCTGGCTCAACGAGTCGTTCGCGTCCTTCGTGGCCTACATGGCGCTCGACCACATGGGGGATCATCCCGACATGTGGCAGGACTTCAACTTCCGCATGAAGCTGTGGGCGTACCGCGAGGATCAGCTGCCAACGACCCACAAGATCGCCGACGAGGTCCCCAGCACCGACGAGACGTTCCTCAACTTCGACGGCATCACCTACGGCAAGGGTGCTGCGGTCCTGAAGCAACTGGTGGCCACCATCGGCATGGAAGCTTTCCGTACCGGGATCCAGGCCTACTTCCGGCGCCATCGTTTCGGCAACGCAGCCCTGGCCGATTTCCTGGCCGCCCTCCAGGAGGGGAGCGGAATGGACCTGGTCCACTGGGCCTCCCGATGGCTGATGGCGCCGTCGCTGAACACCATCGGTGCCGAATGGTCGGCCACCGCAGGCAAGATCGACGGCTTCGATCTGCGTCAGACCGCACCCGACGACTATCCCACCCTCCGGCCCCATCATCTGGAGGTGGCGCTGCTCGATGCCGACGGACTGGCACGGGTCCTGCCCGCCTCATTCGACGGTCCGCAGCATCGTGTCGATGAGGCGATCGGCACCGCCGCCCCCGTATTCGTATACCCCAACTGGAGTGATCACGGATACGCCAAGGTGGCGCTCGATCCGATCTCGATCGCCTGGGCCAAGGCGAACATCTCCGGGATCCGCGACCCCCTGTTGCGCCAGCAGGTGTGGGCATCGCTGTGGGAGATGGTGAGGGATCAGACGTTCTCGTCGCTTGAATACCTGGAACTGGTGCGGACCCGCCTGCCCCAGGAGACGAGCCTGTCGATCGTGCAGATGATCACCGCTACGGCCGGTGCAGCCGTCGGGAGTTACGTGCCGGCGGCTCTCATCGATGCCGAGGCGGCAGCCTTTGTTGCCGCAGCCAGGGCAGCCATCGACACGGTTCCTCAGGGCGACCTGCAGGTGCTGTGGGCCAGGGCCCTCCTCGGCCTGGCCTCCGGTCCGGAGGAGCAGGCGATCGCTGCCGCGCTGATGGATGACCCGCCCGATGGGCTGGCCATCGACCAGGACATGCGATGGAGCGTGGCCGTGGCCGGTGTCGCCGCGGGCGCAGCAGGCGCGGAGGATCGACTGGCAGCCGAAAGGGAGAGAGACGGCAGCGACCGGGGTGACCGGGCGATGGCCGGGGCCGAGGCGGCCCGTCCCACTCCTGGGGTCAAAGAAGAGGTGTGGGAGCGGCTGCACAACCACGGATACGAATCGCTGCACCTGGCCCTGGCGGGTGCATCCGGGTTCTGGCGCCGCCGCCAGCAGGAGATGCTGGAGCCCTACGTGCCCCGGTTCTTCGATGGCCTGCCGGGGTTGTTCGCCGAATGGGAGATCTAGGCCGCCCGCGGGTACTTCACTTCCTTCTTCCCCGGCTACCGCATCGAGCAGTCGACGCGTGACCTGATCGCAGGCCTCCTGGAAAGGGATGACCTGGGCCCGATCCTGGAACGCATGTTGGTCGAGAAGGACGATGTACTGCGGCGGTCCATGGCTTGCCGGGCGTTTGCCGCACCGGAGGTGTCTTCTGCGGAGATGCCTGCCGTCGTCGAGGCCGACTCCGTCGATGGGGAGGGAGACGCCGACCCGGCCTGATGACCGGTCCCACCACCACCACCCTGCATCGTTTCGCCTGGCAGGCGGGCAGCCTGGTCGCGGGCCGGGGGGCGGCATTCGTGTCGCTCCTGCTGGCAGCCCGCGAACTCGATCTGAACCTCTACGGACGGTTTGTGGTGCTGCTGGTGTTGCTGGAAGCGGCGATGATCCCCTGGAAACCGATCGTCCAGCAGGGGGCTGCAGCCCGCCTCGGCCGCGACGGCGGACGGCGGGGTTGGGCGGTCACCACCGGGCGTTGGTGGGTGGCGGGGGCGGTGGTGCTGGCTCCGATTGCCTGGTGGTTCGACGGGCCGGAGAGCGCCGGCCTGCTGGTGGCCGCATCGGCTGCCAGCGCCCTGATGTTCCTGCACGTCCCGGGCCTGCTGCTGGAGGGCAGGCAGCGGCGGATCGCCCTGGGCACGATGACCGCCCAGTGCACCCGACTGGCGGCGACTGTGGCATTGATCGTGTCCGGATCGCTTACCCCCCGCACCGCCTTGCTGGCTGTGGGGATAGGGTCGGTGGCAGGGGCTTTGGCGATGTGGGCGCCGACGGCCAGACGGGATGGGGCAACGGGTTGGCTGCTGCCCGAGGTGGGCACCGAGGGCCTGCGTTGGATCGAGTTCCACGTGCCGATCCTGGTGGTGGCTCTGGTGCTGGGCCTCAGTGAGGCCGGTGGCTTCGATCTGCTGCTCAAACTGATGCAGGGTGTGGCGGAGGTGCTGGCCGGGATCGGGATAGTCATGCTGCCCGCGTTCCTGAGGGGGGGAGAACGGGCTTCGATGGTGCTGGCCCGCAGCCTGAGGCTGCCGACGCTGGGGGGGATCGCCCTGGCCGTCGCCGCCGGGTTCCTGCTGGGACCGTTCCTGGAGGCGGCCACCGACAACGACCTGGCACTCGGCCTGGCCCCCGCCCTACTGGGGATCATCCTGGTGGCCGCACCGTGGATGGGGTTGACCAAGGCGGCCTTGATCTCCCTGGACGCCAGCCGCTGGCTGTTGCCGAGCCAGTTGGCCATCTCGATCACCACGGCTGCTGCGTCCTTCTTGGCCGTGGGCGGCGTGGTCTGGGCGGCGTTGGCTGTGGGTCTCGCTCATCTCATCGGTGCAGTGATCCTCTGGGCGGGATTGCGGTCGCTCGGCGAGTTGCCGCCGGTCGATGCGGTGCTGTCATTTGCCGGACTGCGCGGCGACCTGGGGTTGTTGCGTTCGGCGATGCGGCGGGGCGGCTGATGCTCAGGCGGTTGCCTGGGTCATCACCTTCGAGATGGCAGCCGCAGTATCCGCCATGTCGGCAGCCTCCATGGTGGGGTGGACCATGAACATCAGTGAGGTCTCACCCAGTTCCTTTGCCACCGGAAGCCGCTCAGCCGGCCGCAACTCGGGCGGGAAAGCCTGCTCCAGGTAGAGCTCGGGGCAGGAACCCGTGTGGCAGGGGATTCCTTCGGCTTCGATCGCCAGCATGACCCGATCGCGGTCCCATCCCGGCTTGAGCCGCTCGGGCCGCACGAACAGGTAGTGCTTGTAGTAGGCGTGCCCGATGCCGTCCGGCGGGATGGTGGAGCGCAGAGCGGGGAGACCGGCGGCAGCCCGGTTGAGGATGCCTGCATTGGTGCGGCGGGCGGCCAGCCAGTCATCGAGGCGATGCAATTGCACCGACCCCAGGGCGGACTGGAACTCGGTCATGCGGGCGTTGGTGCCGAAGGAGTGGTACACCCAGCGGTAGCCGGGCGGGTGATCTTTGCTCATGGCTGCGGCCCGGTCGCGTCCGTGGTCCCGCAGCGACCACATCGTCTCCAACAGGTCCTCGTCGGCGGTGGTGATGACGCCGCCTTCGCCACCGGTGGTGATGATCTTGTCCTGGCAGCAGGAGAACGCCGCAACGGTCCCGAATGAGCCGACGGGACGCCCCGCCACCGTGGCGCCGTGGGCCTGGGATGCGTCCTCGATGACGGCGATTCCGTGCCTCTCGGCCAGTCCCATGATTGCCGGCTCTACGCGATGAATGAACCGTGGTTGGCGGCCTCGTATTCGTGCGGTGGCCTGAGTATGCCATTTGATGCCGAGTCGGCCGATGAGGCGGCGTCGGTAGTTGTCGAGGTTGGTGAATCCGTGGGCGTTGCGGCGGGTCTTTTCGGCGAGCATGTGGGTGTTCTCCACTCTGGCGTTGGAGGCCCGCCCGGTGCGGTGGTAGGCGAAGATCTCCTCGGCCCAGTTGCTGATGGTGCGGGCGAGTCGGGCCAGTTCGGGGACCTCGGCGTCGGCGCAGTAGATGTAGAAGGCGATCATGCGTCGGCGGGCGTGAGTCTCGTCGGTGGCTGCGAACACCTCTCTGAGGAGTTCCTTTCCGACCCAGGCGGCGGAGACCTCCCCGTCGGGGTCACCGACGGCGAGCAGCGAACGCATCCATTCGAATCGGTCCTCGCTGAGACGCTCATCGGCTGTGAGCAGGACCCGCCGGATCCGATACAGCGGGTCGGCCTTGCGGCCCCGATGGCCCAGGGTCTCGTTTTGGATGCGGCGGCGGATGTCGTCTATCGCCTGGTTGGCGAGGCGGATCGCATGGAGGTGATCCACCACCAAGGTGGCGCCCCCGAGGTGGTCTTCGAGGGCCTTGCGGTAGCCGGCGGCCGGATCGAGGGTGGCGAGGCGAATCCGCTCACACCAGTCGTCACCCCGGGCGGTCAGCCATCGGCCCAACACGTCACGGGATCTCCCCTCGATGACGTCGAGGAGACGGTGACGGTCCAAGTCGACGATCTGGGTCGTGTAGGTGGTCCGATGCTCAGGCGTGGCGTTGGTGAAACGTTTCTCGTCGACCCCGATCGCTTCGACCCCCTCCAGACGGGCGGGGTCGGCGATGTGGGGGTCGGTGTGATCGGCTACCGCCCGGTTGGCGGTATGCCAGCCCACCCCGAAGGCGGCGGCAGCCCCCGCGATCGAGCCGCCGTCGATGTTGACCATCTCCGCCAGCCGTTTGCGCGCCCGTTGGGTGAGCACCGCCCTCGGAGCGATCGCACCTGTTGTCTCCGACCAGGTGGTGACCTCACAGTCCGAGTCGGGACACCACCAGCGGCGCTTGGACCACATCAACACCGTGGGACGTCCCGAGATCGGCAGATCACGCACCGCGGTGCGGGCCCGACCATGACCCACCGCCCGAGTCCCACACCCCCAACAGCCCACCACCACAGCGGTGGTCTCCACATACAGCCACAACTCGCCGCCGACCAGCTCCTGGACACCGACCACGAACCCGTGAGGCTCCCCCTGGTGACCGGTCACCTCGATTGAGAGGTAATCATGTCAGTTATGGAACAACTACAACCGGACAGGGTTCGGCGGTCGTTCACTGATGAGTTCAAGGCGGATGCGGTATCGATGGTG
>JABMPV010000508.1 GCA_013202595.1 bacterium | reverse complement strand
TGATATTGTAATGATGTCGCAGGATATGTCAATAATTGAATTTTGGCTTGCCACGCGGAGCTCGCCTAAGGCGAGCGGAGTGTGGTCGGGGTGGCCGGACTTGAACCGGCGACCTCAGCGTCCCGAACGCTGCGCGCTGCCAAACTGCGCCACGCCCCGAGAGCGGGTCATGATATAGGTGGATCGGCCTCGATCCGAACCTGATCCACTCGATGCCGGTCCATTTGGGTCACGGTGAGTCGGTGCTCATCGAGGGTCACGACGTCGCCGGATGCCGGGATCTTGCCCGCCAGGTCCAGTACGAGGCCCGCCAGGGTGGAGTAGGGACCTTCCCGTATCTCGGTCCCGAGGGCGTCTGCGAGATCGTCGATGGAGATCCGTCCGTCGGCCATCCAGGTTCCGTTCGGCATTGCGACCACCGTGGGAGCGCCGGGATCGTGTTCATCCTGCAGGTCGCCCACGAGTTCCGAGACGACGTCCTTGATGGTGACGATGCCCTCGACGCCGCCGTGCTCGTCCAGCACGAAAACCAGGCCGCGCCTCCGGGCCCGCATCTCCTGGAGCAATTCGAGCAGCAACTTGCTCTCGGGGACGAAATGGGGCTCCCTGACCAGCCGTCGCACGTCTTCCGACCCGGGTTGGCCGCCCATGCGCAGAAGATCCTTCACATGGAGGACACCCACCAGTTGGTCGAGGCTTCCATCGACCACCGGGTAGCGGCTGTGGCCCCTGGCTGCGACGGCTGCTTCGACATCCCTCATGGTCACCGGCAGGGTGAGCATGACGATGTCGGTGCGAGGGGTCATGACATCGCGGGTCTGGCGGTCGGCGGTGCGGAAGAGGGAATGGATGATCTCCCTCTCGGTCGCTTCGATGTCACCCGATGCCTCGCCGAGACTGGCCATCGTCCTGATGTCGTCTTCGGTGATTGGAGCGGGACCTGCAGTGATGTCGAGACGGAACAGGCGGAACAGTCCCCTGGTGAACCAGAGGAAGCCCCGACTGACCGGACGCAACATCCGGCTGATCCTGAGGATGGTCGGGGCCACGGCGAGCGAGAACCGCTCGGGATACCGCGTGGCGATGCTCTTCGGGGTGATCTCGCCAATCACCAGGACCACGGATGTGACGACGACCGTCGCCACCCACGGCCCCCACTCCGATCCGAGCAGGTCGACGAACAGCACCGTTGCCACGGAGGCCCCGAGGATGTTGACGAAGTTGTTGGCGATCAGCAGGGTGCTGAGCATCTGATCGGGGTCGTCCTTGAGCGCCGCGAGAGTCTCTGCTCTGCGGAAGCCCTCCAACTGGGCGACCCGCTCGCGAGGGACGGCGATCAGTGCCGTCTCAGACCCGGAGAAGAAGCCGGACGCGAGGATGCACACGGCAAGGATGATCAGGTAGGTCACGTGGGCGACGGTCATCGCCTCAGGTCACCTGCCCCGGTACTCGGAGGCTCCTTTGGAGCTGTCACGATTGGTCATCCGCCGGCTCGCTCAGGAGCCCTGCGATGGTCGATCGAAGCTCGTGGCTGGTGAATGGCTTGTGTAGCCATGCGCTCGCTCCGGAGCGGCCGGCCAGGAAGCTGTCGGCTCCACGATCGAGCAGCAGCACGATGTTCGGGGCGGGTTCACCCTGCACCGCTGCGGCGTCGCGCAGGGACCGGGTCACGGCCATTCCCCCCATCGAACCGATCTGGAGGTCGGCGATGATGACATCGGGATGGTCGTCGTTCCAGGAGTCGGCGGCGACCCTGGGGTCATCCACCTCGGTCAGGCGGTAGGAGTCGTCGGCGAGTGCAGCCCGGACATCGTTGAGGACCCAGGCTTCTTCGGCGACCACGAGAACGTGTGGCATCGAAGTGGACGATAGTCCCGAAGCAAGGGCACGGTGTCGTTCGGACCTACCATCCTGGCCATGCCCATCCGAAGATTGCTCTCCTTCGCCGTGCTGTGTGCAGCGGCGATGGTCGTGGCGGCCCCCGCTTCGGCCGATGGGCCCGTGGTCGATGTGGTCGAGATATCGGGCCCGATCGACGCACGCCTCACCGAATTCGTCGAACGAACTCTGGCCGAGACCGACGCGATCCTCGTCGTTCTCCAGGTGAACTCCGAGGCCGCCGTGGACGATGCGGCTCTCCGACTCATCGATCTGGTCGCCGACCCTCGGGTGCCGCTGGTGGTCTGGGTGGGTCCCCAACCGGCCGTCGCCCAGGGGGTCGCCGCCAGGGTGCTCGCCGTCGCTCCCATCCGCGCTGCAGCGCCGGGAGTGCTCGTGGGGTACATGGCACCCGGGATCGCCGGAAGTGGTGAGACCGCAGAGACGGTCGCCGGGGACTTCCCCGGCATGGCCGATCTCGGTGTCGTGTCCGATCGGATCGAGATCGGCGTACAACCGGTGCCGGGTCTCGTGGACATCGTGTCGCCCTCCATCGGCCAACTCATCGTCGGGCTGCACGGGCACGAGGTGCTCGTCCGTGGTGAGATCGTCACCCTCTCGACTGCCGTGGCCGACGTCGCCGAGGACGGGAGCGAAGTGCTGCGTCCCTCCCAGGACGTGCGGTTCTCCAAGCCGGGGATCATCACCCGTTCGCTCAGGCTGGCAATCGATCCCGAGATGACCTTCATGTTCCTCGTGGCCGGCCTGGCGTTCATCATCTTCGAGACCTATGCGGCAGGGCCGGGCCTCGCTGCCGCCGTCGGTGTTCTTTCCCTGCTGATCTCCGGGTACGGCCTGGCGGTCCTCCCGGTCAACTGGTGGGCGCTCGCTGCGACGCTCGCCGGCATCCTCGCCTACACAATCGACTTCCAGCGAAACGACCTGGGATGGAAGAGCCTCCTCGGGACCGGACTACTCCTGTACGGAGGGTTGGCCCTCGTAGACGGCGGCGATCAGATTCACACTTCCTGGTGGGCGATCGTCCTGATCGTGCTCGGGGCAGCCTTGTTCTTCGGGTTCGCGCTGACGACGGTGGCGCGGGCCAGATTCTCGACTCAGACGATCGGGCGGGAGCATCTGATCGGCAAAGTGGGGACGGCCGGGTCCGACTTCGACCACGAAGGGATCGTTGTGCTCGACGATGCGAGGTGGCGGGGGCGCACAGAGAGCGCGGCAAATATCGCCGAGGGCGATCCGGTCACCGTGGTCGCCGTGGACGGGATCGTCCTCGAGGTCGAGCCTGCTCGCGAATAGCTAGCATATTTCCCAAATATTTCCTGGCGCTGGCTCGATCCGGGCGCTAGTTTTCGGCTTCGCGGGGCAGATTCCGTGGGAAGAGGGCCGGGAATGGCAGACGTCGCACCGAACATCGATCGCTCATGGCAAATGCGCGGGTTGTGCAGGGGGAATCACTCGTACCTGTTCTTTCCTCCCAGCACGGTGGAGCGCAAGGACGATCGGGAGCGACGGGAGATCAAGGCCAAGGCGATCTGCCAGGTCTGCCCGGTTCAGGGTGACTGCCTCGAGTTCGCGGTGGAGATCCGTGAGCCGTATGGCATCTGGGGCGGCTTGACCGAATCCGAGCGCCGCCAGGTCATCACCCGCCGCGCAGCAGCAGTCTGAGCGGGGCGGCGGATCACCGCACCGCAGTCCTTCATGACGCTCTGTGCAATTGCGCGGGGCGGTGGAGCGCAGGGACGATCGGGCGTGGCGTGAGGTCGAGTCCGCTCTGAGTCGGCAGGGCAGTCGCTGCGACCAGCCGGGATCGACTCCGGCGCCAACCGATAGCCAACAACTGTCCACCGAACCTGGGTAGGTCCAACCCGAGACCCGACGTCGGACGTCGGACGTCGGA
>JABMPV010000507.1 GCA_013202595.1 bacterium | reverse complement strand
CTGAGAAGCTCTCCGAGCGGCTCCCCAAGCTGGCCGGCGGCGTTGCCGTCATCAAGGTCGGCGCGGCAACCGAAGTGGAGCTCAAGGAGAAGAAGCACCGCATCGAGGACGCCATCCAGGCGACTCGCGCGGCCGTCGAAGAGGGAATCGTCCCCGGCGGCGGCGTTGCTCTGCTTCGTGCCCAGGATGCGGTCGCCAAGATGCGCGGGGGCACGTCCGACGAGAAGACCGGTCGTGAGATCGTTCGTCGCTCGCTCGAGGAACCACTTCGCCAGATCGCAGCGAATGCCGGTGCCGAGGGTGGAGTGATCGTCGAACTCGTCCGTGGTCTCGAAGGCCCCTTCGGCTACAACGCCGCGACCGGCGTGGCCGTCGACATGATCGAGGCCGGGATCACAGATCCGGCCAAGGTCGTTCGCTCGACGCTGCAGAACGCAGCTTCGATCGCAGCGCTCCTGATCACCACCGAGGCGATCGTCGCCGAGAAGCCCGAGCCGGCATCCGCCGCTCCGGCCATGCCCGACGGCGGCATGGGCGGTATGGACTTCTAGGTCCGATCCAACCCAGCGAACTGCGAAGGGCGGCCTCCGGGCCGCCCTTCGTCGCGCCCGGGAGGGCTATGCCCCGGCCCGGAAGCGGAACGTGTCGTCGACGGTCTCCATTTCGACGTCGGCGAACCCGGCAGCCCTGGCACGGGGAGTGAAGTCGGCCGGGTCGATCGGGTTGTAGGTGTCGAAGGTGTGGAAGAACCAGAGCCGCAGGTTGCGCCGGCTGTCGCTCCCTGCCATCACGCCGCCGGGACGAATTACTCTGTGAGCTTCACCCAGCACTGCGTTCTGAGCCGCCACGGTCGGCACGTGGTGCAGCATGGTGCAGCACACGATGGTGCTGAAGGCCCCGGCTTCGAATGGCATGTCGGTGGCGTCGCCGGTCATCACCCGGACACGACTGCCGTACCGGTCGCGCAACCGATCGGCTGCCCCTGGTTCGATCTCGAGACTGGTCAGATCCTCGACGCCGTACCGGACCAGTGCCTCGGTCACGAGACCGGGTCCCGGTCCCAACTCGAGGACCGGACCGCTGAGGTCGACTCCTTCGAGGACCCATGGCAGGACCTTGCCGACCATGAGATCGCGCCACTCCTCCGAAGCGCAATACCGATTGTGCCGCCGATTCACCCTGCCACCTCCTCGATGTGTGTCACTGAGTGATAGCGCCGATCAGCTCTTCGCGAGGCGCTCCCGCCACATCGCCTCCAACTCGGCGAGGTCGTCGGATGGGTCGTAGCCCGGGTCGTCCCGGGCCTCCAGGATGTCCAGCACCTCGAAGACGAAGGCATCTGCCCCATGGGCATCCCAATCCCGCTGCAGCGCCTTGTCGGGGTGGCCGCCCGAATCCAGTTGGGCGCGGTGACGATTGAGGATCGCGGTGAGATTGGTGCTGGCGCCCAGCACGCCGGCGCCGGTCTCCCGGTTGGCGACCTGGTAGATGCCCATCGGCTGTGCGGTCTCCCGGTAGTGCCTGATGAGGTCCTTGCGGCTCTGGTCGTCCATTCAGTGGCTCCTCAAACGATCCAGCCCAACTCTGTGTACTTTTGCTTGTTCTCCTTGAACTCCTCCTCCAGCATCCCGTAGAGGGTGTGGTCGAGCCACTCGCCCTTGACGAGGACTTCCTGGCGGAGCAGTCCCTCCTTGGTGAAGCCGACCTTCTCGGCGATTCGCTCGCTTGCCCGATTGCCCACGGCGATGCGCAGCGTCACCCGGTGGAGGTACAACTCCTCGAAGGCGATCTGCAGCACGCGGCAGGCAGCCTCGGTGGCGATGCCGTTGCCCGTCTCATCCGTCCTGATCCAGTAACCCAACTCACCGGCCTGCTCCCTTCGGGATGTGTGCCACACCGAGATGTTCCCGAGGTGCCGGTCGGCGCGTTGGGGGTCCCGGATGGTGAAGTCGAATGCCCGGCCTTCCACCCAGGCCGCTGCAGAGTCACGGACGAACCGGATGGCGTCGCTGCGGCCGTATCGGGTGTGCACCCAGGGAAGCCATTGACCCAGTTCGGGCACCGAAGCGTGCACCGCTTCTATCAGCGGGTCGACATCGCGGCGGCGGAATGGCCGGAGCGCGAGGCGCCCGGTGGCCCGCGGGCGTGATGAGAGGGTGGTGCGCATTGGGCGGAAGACTACGCCCGTGTTGGCGAAGAGCATGCCTCTACGATGCGATGATGGCTCTCTGGGATGCAGTCGCAGCGCTACCGCCGGTGGCTCAGCCGGCCGGCATGCGCGCTGCCGTGCTCGTGCCGATCTATGAGGACGGCGACGATCTCCGGCTGATCCTCACCCGCCGGCCGGACGACATGCGAACCCACGCCGGAGATGTCGTGTTCCCGGGGGGCATGATCGATGACACCGACGACGGCCCGGTTGCGGCTGCAATCCGTGAGGCCTGGGAGGAGATCGCCCTTCCCCCTGACCATGTCGAGGTGATCGGCGGCCTCGAGCCGCTGACTACCAGACGGCCGGACATGCTGATCGTCCCGGTGGTCGCCCGTGTCCGCCGCCCGAGAGAACTCATCCCCGAGCCGGGTGAGGTCGACGCCATCATCGAGCCGACCATCAGAGACCTCCTGGACGACGAGAACTGGCGGACCGAGGAGTGGGGGGGCCATCTCCTGTGGTTCTACGAGTTCCCCGAGGGGATCCTCTGGGGGGCGACGGCGTTCATGGTGCGCGGCCTGCTGGAGTACTTCCGCTAGGAGCCCTGGCCCGTCGGGTAGAGCAGCGGGTGGCGCCGGATCTGCCAGGCCTGATCGGCCGACATCTCGAGGCCGTCGGTGTCGTGGAACATGAAGTTGCCGCCGTCGGGGCACTCGTCGGAGAAGATCTCGCCGTCACCGTCGGCGTCGTACTCCTCGATGTCGCACTCGGGCGTGTCGGGGATGAGATCGAACAGATCCCCCGTGGACTCCGAGGTGTGATAGAGCCCGAGGAGATGGCCTGCCTCGTGCCACACGGTGGTGGCCCGGTCGAGCAGATCCCGGTCGGGATCGTCGGGATCGGCGGCGGCCATGGCGGTCACGCACGATGTGCCGGAGCCCGGCAGCAGGACGGCGCCAGGGATCCCGGCCGCCACGCCCTCGGTGATGTAATCGGCCTCCTCGTCGAACGAGTCGACGATGGCGAAGAACAGGGACCTGGTCACGCCGATCTCGTCGACCATGTCCCGGCACAGGCCCCGGAGCCCCGCCTCGGTCGGGTCGTTCTCCGAGAGGTCGATGAAGGAGTGCTCGGCGATCTGAGGTGGAGTCGGCTCGACGAATGTGATCTGCCCGACCGTGATCCCGTGGGGATTCAACAACTCGTTGCCCGCATCCCGGAAGCTCGCTTCGAGCGCGGCGTTGTCGTAGACCTCGTTCGTCGTCATCCAGAACACGACATCGATCGCCTGCGCCCCGTCGGGGTCGCCCGATCGCACGATCGCGCCCGATTCGTGGATCCTTCCCGTCGTCTCGAAACTCACCGTGTAATCGCCCGTCTCGAGGTCGACGTCGTCTGTGAGGGGGGTGTAGAAGGCAGCCACTCCGTAGTTGCTGAGCTCGCCGTACTCCAGTCCCATGGCATCACCGACGTCGACTCCGGACGGCGAGATCACCTCCGTCACGAAGACGAGGTCGTCGAATCCAGCCATGGCGAAGGCCATGAACGAGATGTCTCCCTCCTCGACGGTGACCGCTATCGTCCCTCCGTCGTCGAGGGGACCGGTGCGAACCCGCCTGATGTCGGGGTCGACCGGACCACCGCTGAGCACGGCCGTCGTCTCGGTTGGCTGGGGTGTCGAGGTGGGCGTGGGGCCGGAGTCGACCGACCCGCCGAGGATGTCGTCGATCACCGATTCGTCCAGGCGGTCGATCAATTCGGCGAGCACCTCGGGGTCGCGCTCGAAGAGGATGTCTTCGATGTCGTCGGTTCCGGCGGCGTCGAGAAGATCGAAGTAGTCGTCGTCATCGAGCGTATCGATGACATCGAACAGTTGGTCGTCGGTGAGGCCGCCGATGGCTGTGATGGGGTCGAACTGGATCGCCGACGTGGTCTGAGCCGCGGCGCGTGTCGTCTCCGGAGCGGCGTCATCGCCGGAGCAGGCGGCTGCCAACAGTGAGATGGCGAGCGCAGCAGCGGCGACGCGTCTGACAGATGTGGAGGTCATGGAGTCTTCGATCCTCGGAGCGGCCGCCATTTCACCACGAATCCCCCGACTGTGCAGAGATTCCCGGATCGTGGCGGGTGCGGCCCGCGGCGTGAGTACCGTCGTGGCCACATGTCCGAGAGCCGACTCAGCCAGATCCCGCCCGAGGCGCTGTTCGTCGTGTCCGGCATCTCGATGTATGCCGGCGCTGCGATCGCTGTGACCGCGTTCCAGTACCTGGACGCGCCCGGCGTGGCCTGGTGGAGGGTGATGTTCGCCGGAGCGGTGCTGACGCTCGCCCGCCGTTCCTGGCGCGGGCCGTGGACAAGGCGCCAGTTGCTGCTGGCTGTGACCTTCGGGACCGTGCTGGCAGCGATGAACCTCAATTTCTACTTCGCCATCGATCGGCTCCCCTTGGGTACGACTGTCGCGATCGAGTTCGCCGGGCCTGTGGCAGTTGCCGCGATCGGCACGCGAACCAGACGGAGTCTGCTCGCCCTCGTGCTCACTGCGGGGGGCGTGCTCGTGCTCGCCGACGTGTCATTCGACATCAGTCCGGCGGGCGTGTGGTTCGCACTGGCAGCCGCGGTGCTGTGGGCCGGATACATCGTGCTGGGTGCCAGGGTGGCGACCGGCGCCAGATCGCTCGACGGCCTCGGTCTGGGGATGGTGGCCGGTGCCCTCATGATCGCCCCGATCGGCCTGCCGCCGGCGCTCCGGTGGGGTGGCACACCCTGGGTGCTGCTGCTCGCGTTGGCAACGGCGGTTCTGTCCAACGTCATCCCGTACTCGATGGATCAGGTGATCCTGCGCCGTATCCCGCGTGCTCGCTTCGCTCTGCTGCTCGCTCTGCTGCCGGCGAGCGCGGCGGTCATGGGCCTGGTGGCTCTCCGGCAGGTGCCCGGCGGCCTCGAGGTGCTCGGGATCGCTCTCGTCGTGTTGGGGATCGCCCTGGCTGAGCGGAGCAGGCCGACTCCGGTGCCGACCGGCGTCGACTGACCGCCTACGGTGCTCCGACCTCTTCCCAGGATCCTGCTCCCGGTTCGGTGTCCTGCAGCCAGATGATGGCTCCGGCGGCGTCGCCTGCAGGGACGGGGACGAATTCGCCCTCACCCCAGATACCTGCTCCCACTGCCACGCTCGAGCGGCCGTGGCCGGTGTTGCCCCATTCGACATAGGACACGATCGCGTCGGAACTGCCGAAATCTGATGCCGAGTACAGGCCCATCTCCCCGCTCGACGAGTTGATGGCGCCGATCTGGCCACCGGCCCCGATCGACGGTGACGTGTCAACCAGGTCGCCTGCATCGATCGGCGCGACCCAGAGGATCCCATCCGGTGCGATCTCCACGTCGGGAAGCCCGAAGTAGGAGGGCCGCTGGCACAGGAAATACCCGGCCAACGATACCGGGGCTGTCCCGGTGTTGTGGATCAGCACCCACCCGCTCTGGAAGTCGGTGTCGAAGCCGATCTGCCTGATGACGAGCCCGGCATGGCTCTCGGCGACCGTGGTGGTCGCCGGCGCAGCCGTGGTTCCACCCTCGGTGGCGGTGGCGGTGGTTGTGGTCGTCGCCGGTGCCGTGGTTGCCGGTGCCGTGGTGGATGCCGCAGTGGTCGTGGGTGCTGTAGTGGTCTCGGCCGAGTCGTCGTCGCCGCAGGCAGCGGTGACGAGGACGAGGGCTATCAGGAGTGCTCCGAGTCGTGACATCGGGCGACGCTAGGCATGCGGTCGCCGCTATGCATCGCGTGCCTACGCTTCGGGGCATGCGAATCGAATCCGGGTCATGCGTTCTCCGGCCGTATCACGCGGCGGATCGGGAGCGCCTGGCGATACTCGCCAACGACATGCTGATCTCGAGGAACATGACGGCGATGTTCCCGTATCCCTATACGGATGACGACGCGGATCAGTGGATCCGCCGGTGCATCAAGGCCTCCCGGCCGTGGGAGAACCTCGCTGTCGAGGTCGATGGCGAGTATTCGGGTGGAATCGGCCTGCACCGGGGATCGGGTGAGAAACACCGTGTGGCTCAGATGGGGTATTGGATCGAGCCGTCGTTGTGGGGGAGGGGCATCATGACCGACGCAGCCCGGGCCTTCACCTCCTACGCATTCGACACCTTCCCGGTCGATCGGCTCCAGGCGACCGTCTTCGGGTGGAATGCTGCGTCGGCCCGGGTGCTGGTCAAGTGCGGGTTCGTCGAAGAGGGCAGGCTGCGAGCGGCGATCGCGCGCTTCGGCGAGACCACGGACGAACTGATCTTCGGACTGCTGCGGTCGGACCACGAGGCAGCCGACTGACCTGACCCCGCACCCCTGAACTCCTCCTCCGGGCTTCGCCTCCCGGGCGGCCCTGTGACGCGTAGGGTCCGGCCTGGCCGTCATATGCATGCCAAGGAGGGCTGATGCGACGCAGAACCTATGAGAGCGAAGCAGACCTCGAGTTGCTGCAGGCGTTCAATTCGGCGTCGATCGCCGCCACCGGCGGATGCGGGTATGTCCACTCGGGTGACATCACCCATCGGCTGTTCAACGGCAACAAGCACTTCGACCCTGCCGACGTGATGACCGTGTGGGAGGACGGATACGGCGTAGCTGCCTGGGTGCTGGTGGGGCCCCGCCACCGGGCGTACGACGCCCAGGTGAGACCGGACCTGCGGGGCGGGGCGTTCGAGCGCGAGGTGCTGGAGTATGCCGACGCTCGCACCGCCGAACTCATGCGCCGCCACGGCATCGAGAGCGACAAGATGGTGGGCGATGCCTTCCGCTGCGACCTGGTGCGAGTAGGGCTGCTCACCGAGATGGGATGGGAACCCGACGGCGAGCCTCCCTATGTGATCAATCGGGCCCGGATCGCCGACCTGGAAGAGCCGGTGATCCCCGCCGGCTACTCGATTGGGCCCGTCGCCGGGGTGGAGGAGGCCGGCGCAGTGGCCGATCTCCATGGAGCCGCCTTTCCGGGGGCTGGCTGGACGCCCGCGCTCTACCGGCAGGTGATGGAGTCACCCGGCTACGACCCCGGGCGAGAGCTGGTGGCAGTTGCGCCCGACGGCACGCTCGCCGCCTTTGTACTCACCTGGTACGACCACCTCAATCTGACCGGTCTCATGGAGGCGGTGGGCACCCATCCCGACCATCAGCGCCGCGGCCTGGGGCGGGCCATCGTCAGGTCTGCCGCTTTCCATATGGCCGTAGCCGGGATGGAGTTCGCCACTGTCGCCAATGGGGGGTCGAACGCCGCATCGGAGGCTCTCTACCGCAGCGCCGGTTTCGAGCCGTGGCACCTGCTGGACGGGTATGTGAAGCCGATCGGCTGAGCGGATCGCGATTCGCTGACCCTGCAGAACTCGGTGGCCCGCCTGTCCCGACCGCATGTGAAGCCCATGTGCCTCACACCAGGTCGGGGTATAGATGATCCAGGCGTCGCCGCTCGTGTCGAGGGTGGGCCTTCCAGAGGCCTTTCTCTATTGCTCCGATGGCCGCTGCTCGACGTCCGACCGGGGCCGGTCACGCACCCCTCGGGCACCGTCGCGGCTGCCTCCCGCGATTGGCAGATGGTCATCGCCTCGATACCGTGCCGCCATGACCGAGTCCTCCAATCTGACATCCATCACCGCCGGCATGCCGATCCTGTACGGCGGCAACCGGGTCACGCATGTGGACGAGTCGCTCGCCGCCGCCTTTCGTCCGGGCGACCGCCTCGTCGTGGTGCAGACCACCGGTGCCCTGCTCCACGTTCCTCTGGATGCCCACGACGTGGCGACGGCCGCCGTCGACGCGGCGGCGAGCGCCTTCGATGCGATGGGCACGGTCACCGACGACCAGATCTCGGCGTTCTATGAGGCATTCGCCTCCCGCCTGGAAGACGACCGCTCGTTCGCACCGATCGCCGCGGCCAACGTCGCAGACGCCGAATCGGCGAGATCGCGGGGAAGATCGGTGACCCGGCTGGTCCTGTCGGATGTGATGCGCCGGGGAATGGTGGAGGGGCTCAGGGGCTGGCGCGATGCCGGGTCGTCGCGGGGTGCGGTGATCGAGACCATCAGCCACGACGGCTGGAAGGTCGAGCAGATCCGGGCGGGTCTCGGTGTGGTCGGCTTCGTCTTCGAAGGCCGCCCGAACGTGTTCGCCGACGCCACGGGAGTGCTGCGGAGCGGCAACACGGTGGTGTTCCGCATCGGTTCGGACGCATTGGGGACTGCCGAAGCGATCGTCGAGCACGCTCTCGACCCCGCACTGGACGAGGCGGGACTTCCGGCAGGCGCGGCATCCCTCGTCGCCAGTGCATCGCGGGCTGCAGGGTGGGCTCTGTTCTCGGACTCGCGGATCTCGCTCGCGGTGGCCCGCGGCTCCGGCGCCGCCGTCGATCAATTGGGTGCCGTCGCCCGCCAGGCCGGGATCTCGGTCAGCCTGCACGGCACCGGTGGGGCATGGGTAGTGGCCTCCGAGAATGCCGCAGCCGATGCCTTCTCCGCTGTGGTCTATCACTCTCTCGACCGCAAGGTCTGCAACACGCTCAACACCTGCTGCATCGTCGAATCTGCTGCCGACCGGCTCGTTCCCGTCTTCCTCGAAGCCCTCGACAGAGCCGGGGCGCGCCTGGGGACGATGGCCAAGCTCCACGTGGCCGATGGCGACGAGCACAGAGTCCCTGCGGAATGGTTCGAGCGCGTTCCCATCGCTCGTGCAGAGGGCGATGTCGTCGAGCCCAGGACCGAGGTGATCGGACGCGATGCTCTCGGCCTGGAATGGGAGTGGGAGGACAGCCCCGAGGTGACGCTGGCGATCGTGCCCGACATCGCGACGGCTGTCGAGGCGTTCAACTCTCAGAGCCCTCGCTTCGCGGCCAGCCTGGTCTCCGACGACCCGGCCGAGCAGGATCGATTCTTTGCGACGGTGGACGCCCCGTTCGTCGGTAACGGGTTCACCCGGTGGGTGGACGGTCAGTACGCCCTCGACCGTCCCGAGCTGGGGTTGTCCAACTGGCAGACGGGCCGCCTGTTCGGGAGGGGCGGAGTGCTCAGCGGCGACTCCGTGTTCACGGTGCGATCCCGGGTCACCCAGGACCACCCCGACATCGGGCGCTGATCGGGACCCGACCGGGTCAGCCCCACCACCACACGAAGAGCGGGGCGAACGCCAGAGCAGGGAGCATGTTGGCCACCCTGACCTCCTTGAGGTCGAGGAGCCGCAACGCAATGCCCAGCAGCATGATCCCGCCGGCCGCTCCGAGGGCATCGAGCATCGGGTCGGTGAACACGCCTTCGAGTGCACCGGCGCCGAGCGCCAGCCCGCCCTGCAGTACCACGACGGTGAGCGCGGCGAACCCCACCCCCCATCCGTAGACCGCTGCGAAGGCGATCGAGGCGAACCCGTCGAGGCCCGACTTCACCAGCAGGAGCTCGGGGTCGCCCAGCCCGTCCTGAATGGATCCGACGATGGTGAGCGGTCCCACGCAGAACACCAGAGAGGCGATCACGAAGCCTTCGCTGAACCGGGATCGGTGCTCCGCCGGTTCGGCGAGTTCGGGCGCTTCGACATCTATGACCGGATCTCCCGGGTGGCCTGCGAAGCGGCGCTGAAGGGTATCGCCGAGACGCACCAGCCAGCTCTCGATGTCGAGGAACTCACCGACGATCGCTCCGAGCAGCAGCGCTGCGAGGACCAGCGGGAACTCATTGGTGGCCAGCGTCTCCCTGATGCCGATCGCGATGGTGGCCAGGCCGAGCGACGCCAGAACGGTGGTCCGGACCCTGCCCGGCAGCCTCGGCCCCGCGAGGGCGCCGATGGTGGTGCCGATGAGCACGGCTGCGACGTTGATGAGCGTTCCGACGGGCACGTCGAACGATGGTAGGTGAGATCGCAGGGGTGCCAGACTGATCGACCGTGTCTGCCGAACGATCACCGGGTGTGCGGGAGCGAGTCGAGTTGGTGGCCCGCGCCCATCCCATGGCGCTGGTGGCCTTCGGCGCGTTCCTCTACAGCACCAGTCCCGTGATGGTGGCCGCCTCGTCGATCAGCGGGACGGGGTTCGCATTCTGGAGGCTGGTGAGCGGCACGATGATCTTCGGAGTCACGACCCTGGTGATGCGCCGCAGGGGCGGTCCCGTCCCGTTGCGTGCTTGGCGATGGGCCCTGATATCGGGCGTCGCCTTCGGTGTTCACCAGATGATGTTCTTCTCTGCCGTCAAGGCCACCTCGGTGACAGACGTCTCGCTCATCACCCGGCTCAGCCCGCTGTTCGTGGGAATCCTGGCGGCTCGCATGTTCGGGGAGCGGCCGGGGCGATCCTTCGTGGCGGGCGCGGCCATAGCGATGGCCGGCGCAGCCGTCGTCGTCCTCTCCGGATCGAGCGGACCGCAGGGTGATGCCGCAGGAATGGCGATGGCAGTCGGCCACGTCGCGGCCTTCTCCGTGTGGTTCGTCATCTCCAAGCGAAGCCGGTCGGAGATCGATCTGGTGCGATTGTTCCTCGGGACGTTCGTGATGGCCGGGCTCATGATCGCCGCCTTCGCTGCGGTCGCCGGGATCGCTCTCCCGGTGCCGGGCCCGCGCGACGCCCTGCTGATCATCACCGTGGCTGCGGTCCCCGGTGCCATCGGGCACGTCGTATCGACTTGGCCGCTGCGCTGGGTGCCGGCCAACATCCCGCCGGTCGTGTCGCTGGGCATACCCATCTCGGCCGGCCTGCAGGCCTGGCTGTTCCTCGACCAGGGCGTCACTGCTGCTGCGGTCTTCGGAGGAGCCGTCACCCTGGCGGGCGTCGCCATCGCCGTGCTCGGGAGATCGGGGCGGGAGATGGTCGCAGAGGCCAGGCGGGGCGCATCCGGCGCTGCTCCTGCGAGCGGCGGCAGCTAGTCGCCGCGGAGTGCGGCCTCAGCCTCGAACCTGACCCTGAAGTCCTCATCGACCGCAGCGAAGATCAGCTGCTCCTGGCTCGGTCCTGCACCGAGGTCGCGCAGCGATCGCACTGCCTTCCAGCGGGTCCACGCGTCCTCGTCGTCCAGTGCTTCCTCGAAGAGGGGTCGGAACTCCTCCTGCTCGAGGTCCGAAGCGGCATCGATTGCCGTGCGGCGCACCAGCCGTGAGGAATCGCGGTACCCCGTCACGAGTGCCGCCTTGACCACGGCGCTGTCATCGGACAGCGACAGAGTGGCAACCGCAGCCCGTCGCGACCTCGGGTCGTCGGCTCCGAGAGCGGCCACCAGGGCTTCGCGATGGTCCGGCCGATCGGGGTCGAGCAGGTGGAGGTCCTCCGGCCTGGCGTCGACCGTGAGCGCTCGTCCCTCCTGGAGGAGCTCATCGCGCGTCCTGTCGGTAGTACCGGCTGCGCTGCGCTCGGGGCTCCACCACAGCTCGGTGACACGGTCGACCATCTCGTCGAGCCGATCCTCCCAGGAGGCGGTGCGCCGCAACCCGATGGTGACGAAGTCCCCGGCGACCATCACGTCCTCGACGTCATCGTCCTCCATCAGAGCGGTCACGGCGGGCTCGGAGATGTCCTCGCCTCTGCGGTACCAGATGCCGGGCGCCGGCTGCCCTCCGATGCCGAACTTGACCTTTCGGGGGTGGGGGGTCTGCTCGGGCACCACCGGACCCGAGAACGCTCGATCCCACATCGATCGGGTGTCGGCGACCGTGCCCTCTACGGCGATGAGGTACATGCCGTCGATGATCCCGTGGGTGAGGGTGAGATCGTCGTCGAGCAGGAACTCCCACTGACCGTCGTCCACATGGGAGGCGACCAGTTTCGACAGCTCCTGGGCATCGGCAGCCGTCCATTGGGCATCGGAGAAGAACCGTTTGAGGGAGTTCTTGAAGGGCCCGAGCGCCTCGAAGGGGAGGCGCATCGCCAGCGTCTCTGTCAGGTGGGCGGAGGCGGCGCCGATGAGGCCCCGGTGGGCGACGGCGCGCCTGGCTGCGTCTGTTCCGGTCATGTGCCCATGGTGGCACGCCGCCGGGGCTTTCGTGACCCGTTCACGGGTGTGCGACGCCGGCGACCCCGGTCCTGATGAGCCCGACGACCAGGCCGTCGACGAGAGCCTCCCAGGATGCCTCGACGATGTCGTGATGGACTCCGACGGTTCCCCAGGTCCCGTCGGCATCGGCGTGCTCGATCCGCACCCGCACACGTGCGGCCGTTCCATCGGACGAGTCGAGGTCACGGACCGAGAAGTCCACGAGGCGTACGCCATCGAGTGTGGGGAACGTCGGCGTCAGGGCGGCGCGCAGAGCCCTGTCGAGTGCGTTGACCGGCCCGTCGCCCTCTCTGGTCACCACGACGCGGTCACCGCCGACGATCGCCTTGATCGTTGCCTCGGCCACCGCTCCACCGTCGCCCGTGCCATCGACGATGGTCCGGAACGACTCGACAGAGAAGAACCTGGGCCGATCGCCGATGGTGTCCCTCACCAGCAGATCGAACGACCCATCGGCCGCTTCGAACAGGTATCCCTCGTGCTCGAGGTCCTTGACCCGTTGGACCACCGATGCCGCCTGGTCCGGGGTGAGGTCCCAGCCCTGCTCCTTGGCCCTGGTGAGCACTGTGGCCCTGCCCATGAGTTCCGAGACCACCATGCGCGGGCTGTTGCCGACTTCAGACGGCTCGATGTGCTCGTATGCGTCGGGACGCCTGGCGATGGCCGACGTGTGCAGCCCTGCCTTGTGAGCGAAGGCCGAGGATCCCACGTAGGCGCGGTGGGGATCCAGTTTCGTGTTGGCGATCTCGGCGACATGGTGGGCGATCGGTGCGAGGCGGGCCAGCCGATCGCGGGGAATCACCTCGTGGCCCATCTTCAGCACCAGGTTCGGTATGACAGAGCAGAGATCGGCATTGCCCGTGCGCTCGCCGTATCCGTTGAGGCATCCCTGCACCTGTACCGCTCCCACCTCCACCGCCGCCAGGGTCGATGCGACGGCGCACCCGGTGTCATCGTGGAAATGGACGCCGAGGACGGCGTCGGGGATTGCAGCCCCGACCTTCTCGACCACTCTGGCCGCGGTCGTGGGCAGCATGCCGCCGTTGGTGTCGCACAGGATCAGCCGCTCGGCCCCCGCATCGTGTGCTGCCCGCAGCACCGTCAGGGTGAAATCCGGGTTGGCGAGATAGCCGTCGAATGCATGCTCTGCATCGAACATCACCCTGATGCCCCGCCGGATGAAGAACTCGACGGTCTCGGAAGCCATCAGCACGGCTTCGTCGAGGTCGGTGCGCAGGGCCTCGGTGACGTGCAGGTCCCATGCCTTGCCGACCAGGCACACGACCTGGGTACCGGCCTCGAGG
>JABMPV010000506.1 GCA_013202595.1 bacterium | reverse complement strand
TTCGGCAAGACACACGGCGCGGCGAACCCTGAGTACCTGGGCCCCGAGCCCGAGGGCGCCGACCTCGCCGAGCAGGGCCTCGGCTGGAAGGGCTCCTACGGGACCGGCAAGGGAGACGACACGATCACGAGCGGGCTTGAGGGCGCCTGGACACCCGACCCCATCCGGTGGGACAACGGCTACTTCGAGATGCTGTTCAAGTACGAGTGGGAGCTGACGAATAGCCCGGCAGGAGCCCACCAGTGGACGCCGAAGGATGTCGAGGAGCAGGACCTCGTCCCGATGGCGCACGATCCGTCGACAAAGGTCCCGCCGATGATGGCCACCACCGACCTGTCGATGATCGTGGACCCCGTCTACACGGAGATCTCGAAGCGGTTCTACGAGAACCCCGACGAGTTCGCCGATGCCTTCGCCAGGGCGTGGTTCAAGCTGCTGCACCGCGACATGGGTCCGAAGGTCCGCTACCTCGGACCGTGGGTCCCCGATGAGGACCTGGTCTGGCAGGACCCGGTGCCGGCCCTCGACCACGAACCGATCGACGACGCCGACATCGCAGCGCTCAAGGCCGAGATCCTCGACTCGGGCCTGTCGATCCCTCAGCTCGTATCGACGGCGTGGTCGGCCGCATCGACCTACCGCGACACCGACAAGCGGGGCGGCGCCAACGGCGCCCGGATCCGCCTGTCACCCCAGGCCGACTGGGACGTGAACGTGTCCTCCGGGGTGTCGGAGGTACTGGAAGTCCTGAAGGGAATCCAGCAGGGATTCAACGACGGACGTACCGACGGCAAGAGGGTCTCGCTCGCCGACCTGCTCGTGCTAGGCGGCTGCGCCGCAGTCGAGGAAGCGGCGAAGCGAGCCGGCTACGACGTGGAGGTCCCGTTCACGCCGGGCCGCACGGACACCACCCAGGAGCAGACCGACGTCGAGTCGTTCGGCGTGCTCCAACCGAAGGCCGACGGCTTCCGAAACTATCAGAAGGGCGCCGGGATGGCTGTCGAGCACCTGCTCATCGACAAGGCCTTCATGCTGAAGCTCTCGGCTCCGGAGATGACGGTCCTGGTCGGCGGGATGCGCGTCTTGAACGCCAACGTCGGGCAGTCTCAGCACGGAGTCCTCACCGACCGGCCCGAGACGCTGACCAATGACTTCTTCGTGAACCTGCTCGACCTCTCGACCGAGTGGAGGCCGATGGCGGAAGCGGAGGATGTGTTCGAGGGTCGCGACCGGGCAACCGGGGACCTCCTGTGGACCGGCACCCGCGTCGATCTCGCCTTCGGCTCAGACTCAGAACTCCGAGCCATTGCCGAGATCTACGGCAGCGACGACGCGGAGCAGAAGTTCGTCCGTGACTTCGTGGCCGCGTGGGACAAGGTGATGAACCTCGATCGGTTCGATCTCGGCTGATCTCGACAGGAGGTCCAAAGACCCGGGGGGTCGATCATGCGATCGGCCTCCCGGTCTGACCTGATCGGGACGATCCAGGTCGTCGTCAGAATCTCCGACCTGGGGACTCGTTGTCGAAACCACAACGAGTGGGCTTGAAAGGACGGCTTTCACACATCGAAGTGCCTTGTCAGAGGCACGGTTAGGCCCAATCGGTGCTCAGATGAGCGCACACCCTCGCCGTCGCCGACCTCGCCGTCGCGCTCACCCAACAGCACCGATCAGGCGACGTAGAACTGGTCGCCTACCAGACCGAACCGACCTGCTGGCGGGACTTCCCCCGACCCATGGCAGGAACCGAGACCCTCAAACCTGACCTGCTCGCGGTGACCGCCACCACCGATACCGAGTTGCGCTGGTTTGTCGAGATCGATCTCGGAACCGAGACCGGAGCGGCGGTTGTCCGCAAGTGCCGCACCTATCACGCCTACTGGAAGTCCGGGATCGAACAAGAGCGTCACGAGGTGTTCCCCAAGGTGCTGTGGGTCGCCGACACCGCCCGGCGCGCCGGGCTGATCAGCCGGGCGATCACCAAAGCACGGTCACTGCACCAGCCGCTCTTCGACGTCACCACCACCGACGATGCCGTCGCCGTGCTCGCAGGGAGCGGCGCATGAGCGGGGTGCCAAGGAACACCGTCCTCGTC
>JABMPV010000505.1 GCA_013202595.1 bacterium | reverse complement strand
TCCTGCATGGCGCCCATCTCATCGGCCAGAGTCGGCTGGTAGCCCACTGCGGACGGCATGCGCCCGAGCAGTGTGGACACCTCGGAACCGGCCTGGGTGAAGCGAAAGACGTTGTCGACGAACAGCAGCACGTCCTGGCCCTGTACGTCGCGGAAATACTCTGCCATCGTCAGTGCCGACAGGCCGACCCTGAGGCGGACACCCGGGGGTTCATCCATCTGGCCGAACACGAGAGCGGTCTTTCCGATGACGCCCGACTCCTGCATCTCCCTGAACAGGTCGTTGCCCTCACGGGTGCGCTCACCGACTCCGGCGAACACCGACACCCCGCCATGCTCGGTGGCGACCCTATGGATCATTTCCTGGATGACGACGGTCTTGCCGACGCCTGCGCCGCCGAACATGCCGATCTTGCCACCCTGGACATACGGCTCGAGGAGATCGATGACCTTGATGCCGGTCTCGAACATCGCGCTCTGGCTGCCGACGTCCTTGAAATCAGGGGCGGGGCGATGAATCGGCCACCTCGTGTCGGCATCGACGCTCTCGACGTCGAGCGGCTCACCCAGCACGTTGAAGATGTGACCAAGGGTGGCATTGCCGACCGGCACGGAAATGGGAGCGCCGCTATTGCGCACCTCGGTACCGCGCACAAGACCGTCCGTCGGCTTCATGGCGATGGCGCGCACGATCGAATTGCCGAGGTGCTGCGCGACTTCGGCCACCACGGTCTGCGTCACATCGTCGACCGTCAGGTCGAAATCGATGGCGTCGTAGATCTCTGGCATGCCGTCCGGCGGGAACTCGACGTCCACCACCGGACCGGCCACCTTGACGATGCGTCCGGTGCTCACAGCCACTTCGGGTTCTCTCCTTGTCTCAACTCGTTCAACCCTGGGTCAGGGCCTCTGCCCCGCCCACGATCTCGGAGATCTCGGTCGTGATCTCTGCCTGGCGAGCCTGGTTGGCCTCGCGAGTGAGGAGCCGCGTCAACTCCTCGGCGTTCTCTGTCGCCGCCTTCATCGCCCTGCGGCGTGCGGCGTGCTCTGATGCGGAGGCGTCCAGCAGGATGCCGAACACGCTGCCCTCGACGTACCTGGGGAGCAGCCGGCCGAGTATCTCCCCTGCCGACGGCTCGTAGGTGTATCCGATGGGCCCGGCCGCCTCCTCGGTGCCGGTGCTCTCCTCAGAGTCGGGAGGAGCGATCGGCAGAAGGCTCCACGTGCCGGACTGCTGGGTGAGAGCCGACACGAAACGGGTGGTGAACACCTCGACCGAATCGACCGCGCCTTCGGCGTAGTCGTTCATCAACGTGTTCGCTATCGCCCTGGCATCGCCGTACCCCGGAGTGTCGGTCACCCCGAGGAAGGCCCGCTCGATCTGATAACCGCGGTAGCGGAAGTAGGACTGGGCCTTCTTCCCCACCACATAGAGACGAACGTCGATGCCGTCCGCCGCCATCTCGATGAATCGAGCCTCGGCCATGCGGATGACACTGGAGTTATAGGCCCCGGCCAGACCGCGGTCGCTGGTGACCACCAGGGCACCGGCGGTGCGCAGTTCCCTGTTCTCGAGCAGGGCGTGGGTTGCCCCACCTGAGGCAGCGGCGACGTTTCGAACCACGTCGTTCATCCGCTTCGTGTACGGCTGGGCGGCTGCGACTCGCTGCTGGGCCCGCACGATCCGTGAGGCGGCGATCAGTTCCATGGCGCGCGTGATCTTCATGGTCGACTGGACGCTGCGAATGCGCCGGCGGATCAGACGAAGCTCTGCACTGGCCACGGTGTGTTACTCCCCGAGACTCTCCGCGTAGGCCTCGATGGCTGCCCGGAGGGCGTCATCGTCCGGCAGCGCACCCGTCTCCACGATGGAATCGATGAGATCGCCGTGGCGAGTGCGGAACCAATCGCCGAGACCGGTCTCGAACTCGGCGACCTTGTCGGTCGGTACCGTGTCCATGAGGCCATTGGTCACCGCGTAGATCGCAATGATCTGCTCGGCAACGGGAACGGGAGAGAACTGAGGCTGCTTGAGCACCTCGACGACCCTGCGGCCGCGCTGCAACTGCGACTGGCTCGCCGCGTCGAGTTCTGAGCCGAATTCGGCGAATGCCTCCAACTCACGGAACTGGGCGAGGTTGAGGCGCAGCGGGCCTGCCACCTTCTTCATCGCCTTCACCTGAGCGTTGCCCCCCACCCTGGAGACCGAGATGCCCGCGTTGATCGCCGGGCGCACGCCCGAGTAGAACAGGTCGGTCTCGAGGTAGATC
>JABMPV010000504.1 GCA_013202595.1 bacterium | reverse complement strand
GTCAATGCAACCGGTTTTCCGCTGAAGGGGGCCGATCAACTCGCCTTCAATCGGTTCCTGGCAGCCGAGGCGCATGAGCGGGGCCTGTCGATCGGCCTGAAGAACGACCTCGACCAGGTCCCCGCATTGGTCGACCACTTCGACTGGGCACTCGACGAGCAATGCTTCCAGTACCACGAGTGCGAGGCCCTGGTCCCCTTCGTCGATGCGGGCAAGGCCGTCTTCGGTGTCGAGTACGTAGGTTCCCGCGCGAGTTTCTGTCCCGAGGTCAGGGCACTGGGCTTTGCGTGGCTGAAGGCGAGACTCGACCTCGATGGGTGGGCGAGGCCCTGTCCCGTCACCGCCGGGGGGCGCTAGATATCCTGATCGTCCTCATCATCGTGGAAGACGCCTCCGCCGAGGAGGATGGTTGCGCCGATGGCGATCAGGAGAAACGGCCAGAGACGATCCAGTCTGACCGTCCAGGCACCGAATGCTTCGAGCAGGTAGAGCAGGCCGATCAGAGCGAACACGATGCCGGTGACGAACGTGCCGGGATGCTCCTTCATCGTCTCACCTCGATCCTGCCGATGGCCACGTCGAGATCCAGGATGAGATCAGCCCTCGAGCCGGGTACGTCGGCGGCTTCGGCTCCGACTCCACCCTGATGCTCACCGAAGACGACCACCTCGCCGATGCCGGAGCGGGCATCGATGTCGATGACGATGTGATCGGGGACGATCACGATCATCTCTCCGACCACGACGCTGGCCGCAATCGTCTCGCCGTCTCCCACCTCGACCGATCGCAGATCGAGGGTCATCGATCCGACTCCCCAGCGGTACTCGGACTCGGGTGGCCCGTCGGCGGTGATGCGGGTCTCACCGATGCCGCCGCCCCACGGGATGTCGATGACCACTTCGATCACGCTGATCAGGAGGATGATCACCGTGAGGGCGGCGCCGAGAGCGATCAGGCCGCCGTGGCGGCCACGGTGAGCGCCGATGGCGAGAGACGCGCCGACGAGGATCAAGGCAGCGGGTAGCAGTCCTCGCCACGGCACAGTGACGTCGAGGGACTCCAGCAGCCACCCGACCCCGACCAGGGCGATGATCAGCCCGGCCACCACCGTGCCGAACGCCACGCCCGGGGCCCCGGGCTCCGCTTCCGGGGCGGTGCCGGTCATCTGCGGCTCCCAAAGGCGGTTTCTTTGGGGGTGTTCATCTGCGGCTCCCAAAGACGATTACAGAGGCGCCGATCCCGATGAGGGCCAGGGGCCAGATGAACCGGTCGAGTGATGGGAGTGCCCAGTCCACGAGAAGCATCACGCCGATGGCTATGAGAAATGCGCCGATGACCATGCGGCCCCCCACACCGGGTGAGGCGACTCGTGGCGGCTGGGGATCGCCGCTCGGCGGCTCCCAGGGCACGACGATCCACGCAACGAGATAGGCGATGATCCCCAGGCCGGCGAATACGAGGACAACGAACGCCAATCGGACGAGTGTCGGGTCGACGCCGAAGAACCGCCCAACACCGCCGGCGACTCCGCCGAGCATCTTGTCATTGCGACTGCGATAGAGGCGGCGCGGGCCCGCTGCCGGGTCGGTCATCCCGCAAGGGTACGCAGGTCTGGTTCCCTCTCGCCCACGAATCCACCGGCGCAGCGACCGATTTCAAGGGCGGTGATCGGGCGGCCCGATGAAGGTGGCGGTCTGAGCAACTCCCCGAACGCGATCTCGGGCACCTGCCGGAGGTGCCCGAGAGTGTGCGCTACAGGATGATCAGCAACCCGGTCCGTTCCGCTCCATGGTGTACGTGCCACTGATGTTGTTGAACGAGTCGGAGTAGGGCCCGGAGATGGAGCACATACCGGTCAACTGCCCGCCCGTGAAGGTGAGGGTCTGCTGGACACCCGAGTTGTTGGACAACGCCGCTTTGAAGTTCTTGGCGATCCCGTTCGGGTTGATGTGCCCGCTCATCGTGACCGTCTTCTCGAGGTTCGAGACGTACTGCTCGCCACTCACCGTTCCTTCGTTGACCTCGAACCGGAAGTTGAAGCTCCCGTTGAGTGCGTCCTGGCAGTGGGGTGGCTTTGGATCATTGCTGCACGACACGGGGGTGCCGTCGATGGTCTCGTGCGTGGGCGTCAGCCGCAGGACCCACTCAGAACTGGCGATGGTCACCGGCGCCAGCGCCTCGGTGTGGCAGTCCAGGCACGCGGTCCGGGTGTCGGGGAACCCCATGTGGTCGGGGTTGGCGGGGAGGGTCGCACCGTCGGTGTTGCTGGCGCTGTGGCATGAGAAGCACTCCTGGCGATCCGCATGATCGAGCGGGATCACCGGCGGCGGGCCGGGGGGCAGCGTCATGGTGGTCGTCGTCTGACCCGTGGTGGTCGTCGTGGTCGTCGCCGCCGTTCCGGTGGTGGTGGCCGTGGTGGTCGACGACGCCGTTCCCGAGGTGGTGATCGGAGCCGACGGACCCTGAGTCGTGGTCGGAGCGGAGGGACCCTGAGTCGTCGTGGGAGCGGAGGGACCCTGAGTCGTCGTAGGTGCCTCAGTGGTTGTTGTTGCGGCGGCTACGGCAGCCACACGGAAGTTCGCCTTCTCGGCATCCGACAAGGTGGCGGGGTCGACGGAATAGCACGCCCCGTTCTCGTCGTAGAACAGCGGCGGGTCGTTCTCGAAACAGGTCGTTTGCAGCGCCAGGATCTGATCAGGAGATAGCGATGTCTCGACGGTCCCATCGTCCTTGATGACGAAGGCGAAGATGGCGATCACACCCGCGATGACGACTGTGACGAAGAGCAGGATCCACGGAAGCCGTTGCTTTCGCTTGTCTTCCTGCGGTGCGGGAGTCTGCTGCGTGGTCATGGGGCACTCATTCTCTCGGTGGTGGTCGCCGGACCCGTGCCCGCGCATTGCGGAGTGACTATAGGCAACCAAATAGGTCAATATCAAACTTGATGAGTAATCTATAGAGGGCTTCGACCAGGGAAGCCCGATGCTGCTGAGCCTCACGAGAAAAGGCGACTACGCCATTCGAGCGATGCTTCACATCACCGGTCACCATCCCCGGTTGCGCAACACTCGCCAGATCGCCACAGGTATGGATCTTCCCCGGAATCTGCTGAGTCAGATCCTCGCCGCTCTCGTCCATCACGATCTCTTGAGGTCCACACCGGGCCCTGCCGGCGGCTATGTCCTCGCCCGGCCCCCGGAGGAGATCAGCCTGCTCGAAGTGATCGAGGTGATCGAGGGCCCCGTGGCGGCGGACACGTGCGTTCTCAGCGGTGGCTCATGTGATTGGGACAACGTCTGTCCGCTGCATGAATCCTGGGCAGGGGCCAGAGCGGGCGTTGCTGCCGGATTGGCCACCACCTTTGGGGATCTGGCGAGCATCGACACCGCCATCCGGGAAGGCACCTATCGGCTCCCCGATTCTGCGCCGCCCCACGCGACCGTTCCAGAGCGTCTCGGCAGGGACTAGCCGGACAGGAGTCGGCGATGCACCTGTGGTCTGCGCTCGGTCAGACCAATCCGGCCAGGCGGTCGTACTCGCGCAGGGCAAAGCGGTCGGTCATGCCGGAGACGTAGTCGATCACCTGGGTGAGGGTGTCGGCGTCATCGTGGCGGTAGGAGTCGGGAATCGACTCGGGATGGGACATGTAGTGGTCCACGAGTGCCTGGATCACCCTGATCGCCCTGTCACGCTGGGGGGCCGCAGCCGCCCTGAGGTACACGTTGGCGAACATGAAGTCGCGTAGTTCGTGCATGGCAGCAAGCAGCGCCGGCTGCATTTCCACGAGTCCTGCCTCGATCGATCCGTCGATCACCCCTGCGATCATCGACCCGATCCAGGCGCTGCCCGGTTCGCCGAACGCCGCCACCGCGGCGGCCGGCAGATCTGTGTGGGTGATGACCCCGGCTCTGACGGCGTCATCGACATCGTGGGTGAGGTAGGCGATGCGATCTGCGTATCGGCAGAGCATCCCTTCGGGTGTCGACGGCGGGGGATCGATCTTCCACGAGTGGGCCCTGATGCCATCGAGCACCTCCCACGTGAGGTTGGCCGGTTCGAGGACCCTGAAGACCCGCACGCTCTGAGCGGAGTGCAGCCACTCGCCCTCGACGTAGGGGCTGAGGGCGTCCTCACCCGTGTGACCGAACGGGGAGTGCCCGACATCGTGGCCCAGGCAGATGGCCTCGGTGAGCGTCTCGTTGAGCGACAGCGCTCTGGCCATGGCCCTGCCGATCTGGGTCACCTGGAGTGTGTGGGTGAGCCGTGTGACGAAGTGATCGCCCTCGGGGTTGATGAAGACCTGGGTCTTGTGCTTGAGTCTGCGAAACGCCTTGGAGTGCAGGATCCGATCGCGGTCGCGCTCGAAGACGGTCCTGACCGGGTCCTGGGGCTCAGGGTGCTCCCGCCCGCGAGTCTCAGTGGATCTGGTGGCTGCCGGGGCGAGGGACTCCTCGGCACACTCGGCGTCGGCTCTGGTGAACCGTCGGAACGGTTCCCCGGTCACACGATCCGCTCACGGATCCGGGCGCTGAGGAAGTCGAGCGACGACACCACGATCGCAATGGCAAGCATCTGCACCGACGCGTCCCTGTACTGCAGCAGGTTGATGTTCTGCTGGAGCAGGAATCCGATGCCGCCGCCGCCGGCGAAGCCGATGATCGTCGACATGCGGACGTTGATATCCCAGCGGTACAGGGTGAACGCGATATACGGGGGAACGATCTGCGGCACGACCGCGTAGATGATGTTCTGCAGTCTCGTGGCACCTGTGGCCGTGATCGCCTCCATCGGCCCGGTCATGATCGACTCGACCTGCTCGGAGTAGAGCTTGGCCAGCGCGGCGGTGGTGTGCAGTGCCAGCGCCAGCGACCCGGCGAATGGTCCGACCCCGACCCAGACGACGAAGACGATGGCCATGACGAGCGGCTCGACTGACCGGATGGCATTGAAGAGGCTTCGGGACAAGTAGTAGGCGATCAAGCCGGACGGGAGTGAGTCGAGGCGCCGGGTGGCCCAGGCGAGCGCCGTGCCGAGGATGGCACCGACCAATGCCGCCGCCCACACGGTGCCGTTGCCGCCGCCGATGGCATCGACGATGACGACGGCGAGTTTGCCGAGGCCGATTCCGGCGAAAATGCCGCCGATGATCCCGGCGATGACCGTGAAGAATCCGAGCAGTGATCCGAATATGCCGGGCACACGCTGGCGAACGGGGCGCATCAATCGGCCGGTGATGGAGCCGCCGACCATCACCATCATGATGGCGCCTGTGGCCATGGCGATTGCCGGGTTCTCGTTGCCGTAGTCGTACATCCAGTTGATGGCGCTGCCGATCATCAGGCCGAGAACACCGATCGCCAGAGCGCCGAGCGGGTAGCGGAGGATGTCGACGATCGATCGGGGGGCCCGATCGTTGATCGCATGCCCGAGGCGACTGCCCACGCCGGCGCCCAGGAATCCGACGAGGATCGCTGAGACCGCGGTGAGGAACGTGGTCATGATGTCGCCGATGTTGATCAGGAATGTCGCGAGGAAGTCGAACCAACCGAGGTTGCCGTGCAGAGCGTCACCGATCTGCATCAGGAGGAAGCCGAGGAAGTCGATTGCGAAGAGGACGCCGACGCCTGCGAGCAGCAGGGCGCCAATGCGCGTGATGCGTAGCCACGTCTCCGGAGCGTCCTGTTCCTCTTCGGGCAATGCAAAGCGTGACAGGGCCCAGATGGCGGCGATCGACACCATGAGGCCGATGACCAGCCAGACCGGACGGTCCATCAGCTTGCTCGCTAATTCGACCACCCATCTCCCGAACTGGCGGCCGACGACGATGCCCAGGGGGAGGCCGACGATGAACAGGGTGACGCTGGCGAGAGGTGTCCTGATGGCACGCATCAGGTTGCGAGCGCTGAAGAACGAGAGTGGTACCGCCAGGAAGGTTCCCAATGTGGTGGCGACCAGGGCGAGCATCACGGTCTCGATGATCTTGTCCCACGTGTCTGTTGCGGTGTCGGTCCACATCCACGACCCGGTCTGGATGGTCGTGGTCATCCTCAGATGCTGGATGACTTCATCTGGACGGTCGGACAACTCGACGACGACCTCGAAGTTGCCATCGTCATCCGCCTCGATGTTGGCGAGTTTCAGCGTGACGCCTGAGGGAGGAATGAACGAGAGCGGCCCCTCCTCAGCCGGTTTGAAGCCGAACCCCCTGACGGTGACCTCGCTCCCCGGCTCGGCGCACGTCGGGTCCATGATGATGTAGGGGGTCGCTGGATCGACAGCGGCCGGGGTGAACCCGTCGGCTGGGCAGGGAGTGAGGATCTCGACGGTGATGAACGTCTCTTCCTCGGCGTACTCGATGATGTTGGGTCGCACCAGCCCGCGGATGATGCGGACCAGTGATTCGCGGCGTCCGGGGTCTTTGATCTCTTCGAGGCCGATGTCCGTCTTCTGGAACGCGAATGCGTATACGACGACTGCCGAGACGATGGTGAGCGTGATGATGAGCGCCCGGCTGGCGGCGCTCCGCCCCTTCTTGTCCTGCACCGTGTCGCTGTTGCCGTTTGGCTTGTCGGTCACCTGCTCATCCCACCCGTTCGGCGTCCTTGCCGTAGATCTCTCTGAACCTGTCGTCGTCGATGGACTCCGGTGGGCCATCGAACACCAACTCGCCGTCGTTGAGGGCAATCGCCCTGTCGGCGTACTTGTGGACGAGATCGAGGAAGTGCAAGCTGCAGATCACCGTGACACCATCGTTCTTGTTGATGTCCTCGAGGTACTGCATGATTCCGTGGGCGAGCACGGGGTCGAGGCTGGCGACCGGTTCGTCGGCCAGGATCATTTCGGGCTCCTGCATGAGGGCTCGTGCGATGCCGACTCGCTGCTGCTGTCCGCCGGAGAGTTCGTCGGCCCGGTTACGAGCCTTCTCAGCGAGGCCGACGCGTTCGAGCTGACGAATCGCCATCTCCATGTCCGACTTGGGGAAGCGGTTGAACAAGCTCATTGCCGGGTTCACATACCCGAGGCGTCCGGCGAGGACGTTGGTGATGACCTTGGATCGATGGACCAGGTTGAAGTGCTGGAAGACCATCCCGATCCGCCGGCGGATACGGCGCATCTCCTCCTGGGGTGCGGCGGTGATGTCGGAATCGCCCCAGGTGATCGTGCCTTCGGTCGGCTCGATCAGACGGTTGATGCAGCGCAGAAGGGTCGACTTACCCGACCCGCTCAGACCGATCACCGCCAGGAATTGACCCTTTGGGACATCGAACGTTACGTCGGTCAGTGCCTGGACGCCACCGTCGTAGACCTTGGTCAGGTGCTGTATTCGAAGGATGTCATCGCTCATCACCCCCCTTTCTAGCGCACCTGGGTGTCACCGGGCCAGGCGGGGATTGGGTGTGGTG
>JABMPV010000503.1 GCA_013202595.1 bacterium | reverse complement strand
TGGCCGTCGTGAACGCGGCAAACGTTTGTGGTCGGGGCATTAGTCCTCTTCGTGCAGTCCAGAAAGGAGCGCGTACAGGGCGTCTCCGCGGTCGCGTCTGCCGGTGAGTAACCCTTCAGGGGTCTCCCAGCGACCGGCCAGGTCATCGACCCGAGACCACTCGGTGACGGCCGTTCGGGTGGCGATCCGCCAGCCGTCCTCGCGCCTCTCGAAGCGATCCAGGTAGCGAAAGCCAGTCATCAGGTTGAGGTACGGCTTGTCCTCTTCGGAACGATGGAAGGCGATGCCGTAGGTCTCGGCAACCGCCACATCCCCCTCTACCTCGATCAGGACGTTGCCGACGAAGTGCTGCGAGTGGGTGTATCGAGCAAGGAGACCGAATACCCAATCGAGGAACTCGTCCACGGTCCCGCTGAAACTGCCGTGATGGTCGGTGGCATCGTGGTGATAGCAGGACCGGATGAGACTGCGGTCCATGCGATCGATGCCGCGGCAGTAGCGCAAGATCACGTCCTCTATGTCGCGACGATCGAGCAGGTCCTGGACGCGATCAGACTGATTCATCTCGCAAGCGTATGTGAAGAGAGCCGATGACGGTGGATTCCATCATGGGTTCAGGGGACGAGGCGGGTTCGACACAGCGACCGCTCGGCATGGGGCCTCAGGCCGCCGGCGCCTCGCGCCGGTGCTGCAGCGTCTCGATCATCGAGCGGATGGTCAGCACGACGAAGAAGAGGCCGATCGGGACGACTGCGATCGTTGCGGACCCGGAAGTGTCGAGGTGATACGAAGCGATCAATCCGACCACGACAGAACCCACTCCGATGACCGCCGCGGTGGCCATCATCTCCGGTACGCGCCGGGTCAGCAGGGCTGCGGTTGCGGGCGGGCCGACCAGCATCCCGAACACCAGGAGGGTGCCCACGGTCTGGAACGACCCGACGATCGTCATGGTGATGAGCACCAGGAGCACACCATCGGTGAGCCTGGGCCTGAGCCCGAGGATCTCGGCCTTCTGCTCGTTGAAGGCGAGCACCAGGAACGGCCGGTAAAGGACCAGCGATCCGCCCAGCGTGATGGCTGCCAGCACCGCCAGCACGATGATGTCGCCCCGGGTGACCCCGAGAGCGTCGCCGAACAGGATGCTGGTGAGGCTGCCGGAGTACGAGTCGGTGCGGGAGATGATGATCACTCCGAGTCCGAGCATGCCGACGAACAGCAACCCGATGCCGGTGTCCTCGGCGAACTTGGTTTGGCGGTGGACGAGGTTGATGCCGCCGATCATCACTGCCGCGGCGAGGGCGGCGCCGAGCAGGACACTGAAGTCGAGGAGGATCGCCAGTGCGATTCCCGGGATCACCCCGTGAACGAGTGCGTCGCCGAGGAACGACATGCCTCTGATGACGACCCAGGTGCCGATCAGTGCGAGCGCGATGGCGGCCAGCGATCCGCCGATGAGCGCTCGCTGCTGGAACGCCAGTTCGAAAGGTTCCGACAGCCAGTCCATCAGCCCAGAGCCTCCGCGATGAGCCGGGCATTGGTGAGCAGCATCCCGATCAGGGTGTCGGCTTCCGACCCGGGTTCCCCCAGTGATCCCGAGTAGAGGTTGACCACGATGACCTCACTGCCCACCTCTGACGCGACCGCTTCTGCCAGAGCGGCCGAGTCGGTCGTCTCGGCGAAGATCGCCGGCACCCCTTCGGTCGCGACGATGTGCGCCAGTTCGGACAGAGCCGAGGAACTCGGATTGGACAGTGTCGACCCTCCGGGGACCACGACGCCGATCACATCGAAGGAGTACCGATTTGCGAAGTAGCCGAGCGAGTCGTGATTGGTGACGAGGCGCCGGTCATCGGGAGCCAGGGTCTCGAGCAGCGATATGACTTCGGCGTCTGCCACCATCAGTTGCGCTGCGTACGTCTCGGCCCGTTCGGTCCACCCCGACCCGGGATCGATCGTCTCCAGACTTGCTGCGATCATCCGTGATCCTTCGGCCATGCGGATGGGATCGAACCAGACGTGCGGATCCAGGCCGTCCTCGCCGAAGGGGAGGGGAGTCGATGCGGGGGCTATCTCGAGGATGTTGGCCCCATCCTGCGCTGCGGAGGCCAGGATGTCGGCCATCCCGTCCTCGAGGCCGAGGCCATTGGCGATGACGAGGTCGGCCGTCTGGATGAGAGCGACCTCTCGTGAGGAAGCCTGGTATTCATGGGGGTCGACCCCGACGGGCAGGAGCACCACGACTGTGCCCGCGTCGCCCACGACGTTCTTGGCGACGTCGCCGAGCATGGTGGTGGTCGCTACCACGGTGATGGCCGCGTCTGTGCCGTCACTGCCGCCAGTTGAACCGTCACTCGTCCCACAGGCGGACAACACCATGGTCAGCGCAGTGGCCGTCGTCACGATGCGCCGGTGCCGGCGTCGCTGCTTCGCGGTGGAGTGGGTGATCTTCTCAGTCATGGCCCTGTAGTGAGAATGGTTCTCAGGTGGTACTGAGAACCATAATCATTATACTCACCGTGTGACAAGCCCGAGCCTGGTTCGAGAGGTGGAGCAGCGACTCCGCGAGCGCGAGATCCGCTACACGAGCGGGCGGAGAGTCGTGGTCGCCGCTCTGGCCCGGGCAGAGGGCCCGAGATCTGCCGCCGAACTGAGCACTGAGATCGGCGCTGCGGTCCCACTGTCGTCTCTCTATCGGTCGCTCGCGGTCCTCGAGGATGCCGGGGTAGTCGTCCCCCATTTCGGGGCGAGGGGGCTCACCAGGTACGAACTGGCCGATTGGATCACCGGCCATCACCATCACCTCATCTGTGTGGCGTGCGGGACGGTGGACGATGTCGAGATCCTTCCCGAGTACGAGATCAAGGTGAACGAACTGGTCGACCTCATCGCCCAATTGGCAGGCTTCGAACCCAGGGCTCATGACCTCGAGATCGAGGGACGGTGCGCCAAGTGCTCCTGACCGAACCCGCCGTCAAGGCCGAAGGGTTGATCCTCGGATACGGCGGAACCATTGCAGTCGATCGATCGACCTTCTCGATCCCTCAAGGGCATGTGGTCGCAGTGATCGGTCCCAACGGATCGGGCAAATCGACGCTGCTCAACGCGATCGCCGGGCTGATCAAGCCGATCGCAGGCGCCGTCGAGGTGCCTGCCCGGCGAAACGGGGATCACCGGATCTCATATGTGCTGCAGACCACCAAGGTCAACGACAACCTTCCCGTCTCTGTGCGAGAAGTGGTGACCATGGGCCGGTACGGGGCCGCCGGCATGTTCCGCCGCCTGTCCGCAGCCGATCGAGAGGCCGTCGAGGCAGCCATGGAGCGCGTCGGCGTGACGGATCTCGCCGGCAAGCACCTGCACGACCTATCGGGCGGGCAGCGCCAGCGGGTCTTCGTCGCCCAGGGTCTGGCCCAGGACCACGAACTCCTGCTGCTCGACGAGCCGCTCACAGGTATCGATCTTCCGACTGCCAGGGCGATCGATGCCGTCATTCACGACGAGATCGGGAGAGGGTGCACCGTCGTGCTGACGACCCACGATCTATCTGAGGCCACAGTGGCCGACTTCGTGGTGCTGCTCGCCGGTCGCGTCGTGGCCGCAGGGCCACCGGACGATGTGCTGACCGGTCAGAACCTGACGGCGGCCTACGGGCAGTCGTTCCTCCACTTCGAGGAGGGCGCCGTGTTCATTGACGACCCGGCCCACACCCCCATTCCGGGGAGACACGAGCAACGCGCCGGTGATGCTGGGGCGGGCGACTGACCGGGCGTTGGTGCTGAGGCGCCGATGCGGGTTAGCCGTCGTCAGGCAGTTGGTCTACATCCGTTGATCCCGCCCTGCGGCGAGATGTCGTCCACCAGGCCCAGGAGATCCCGCCCAGAGGGATGACGATCACCCAACTGAAGAGACGGTAGATGATGGCGGCGGCCGCTATCTGGCCGGCGAGGGAGGCGGTTCCTGCTGCTGTGAGAAAGGCGACGTAGGCCGCCTCGGCGACTCCCAGGCCCGAAGGCGTGATCGGCACCGAGGTCAGCAACTGCACGAGGGCGAATGCGGCGAAGATCGCCGGCCAGTCCAATTGGCTCGACTCGATCCCGACCGCACGGATGGACACCAGCAGGATGGCGAATAGACCCGCCTGGCCCATGGCTGCAGCCGCTGCCGCCAGATGGGTGCGCTCTCGGACCACGTAGCCGGTGCGGTCCCGGAAGTGGGCGGCCCTGTCGGCGAGATCCGCGCCCAGTGTCTCTGCGGTGTTCACGTGCAACCACGATGCGATCCGCTTGGCGGCCGATCCCACGGCACGACCCAGGCTGCGGGCAGTCCGCTCCGAGCGAAGCAGTAGGAACATGAGGAGGACGCCGCCGAGGAACGCCCCGGCCGCGATCACGGCCAGTGTCTCCAGTTGGGCGTTCGAGCGCCCGAAGCCGAGGAACACGCCTACCGCCACCACGGGGAGGGCGATCTTGGCGAAGGTCAGGTAGAGGAACACCAACAGAACCGACGCACTCGTCTGCGCCCCCGAGTATCCCCAACTCCGAAACATGGCGTAGCGGACGACCATGTCCGATGGTCCGGGGAGCACCGAAGCAGTCGCCGCCGGTGCAAGGAAGCTGACGAGCGCCCTGGGCCACCGCAGAGCCGGAGTCGAGGCCATGAGCAGCAGCGGTTCGATTCCGAGGCGGACCGCCGATACACCTGCCAGAAGGAGCCACTCGGTGGCAGTGAGTCCGCTGACGGCTGCGGCCACATCACTCCACGCGACGAGTCTGGTGAACAACAGCCAGATCACGAGCGAGATCACCGTGAGGCCGGCGAGTCTGATGGCGATGTTCTTGCGGGTGGCGGCCCTTTGGGCGGCCGCGGATGGAGGTGGGACCGTCATGGGCTGATCACAGCGGGATGTGGTTCATCGGCGGTCGCATGAGAGCTGTCTTCGGGAGGGTCTGGATGGGAGCAAGAGGTCAGTCGCCGGCCCGGGCCGGGTCGATCCCGGAGTTGTGCCGCTCCAGCCACTGCATGAGTTGAGCGCGGACCTCGGCCGGCCGGTCGCCCCAGTCGTAGACGACGACGGTCCCCGCAGCGACGTCGTGCAGTGCTCTGCGCTCCTTGCCGATCAGGATGCCGATCAGGCCGAGTCCGAGGACGAGGAACGAGAAGGGGTAGACCAATCCTCTCAGGACGGCCGTCTTCGGGGTGATCTGGTCCCCTTCGCGGGTGACGGCCAGCAAACCGATGATGCTCATGCCGATGGTCCTGCCGGCGATGGCCAGGGAGAGTGTGAAGTAGCTGAAGATCCACATGGCGAGCAGGAGGAGGCCGACGACTCCCCGCAGGACGGAGGATCCCGAGAGGGCGTCGGGGGCGAATAGCCCGACGACGAGAGCTATGCCGATCCCGACCAGCGTGAACACTCCCCAGACCACGAACATGTCGCCGAGGAAGGCGAAGAGGCGGGTGACCGGGCCGGCGTAGTTGCCTGTGATCCCTGGAGTCTGTCCGATCTCTCTGGCTGCTTCGATATTCGGCGGTGCATCGGGGAGAGTTGCACCCCTGCGACCCGTGACGCGGAAGATCACCCGGCTGACGAGCAGGTCGAGGGAGACCAACTGGCGTCGCACCACATCGAGTGCCGATCCGGCCAACACACCCGTGCTCTCCCTGACGATCTCGGGGATGCCCGATCGCTGCACCAGTTCCTCGACGTCGATCCGATCGACCAGGGCGGCCACATCGATGCGGGTCATCAACCGGTCGGCGTCCACACGATCCAACAGGGTGTTGGGATCGACGCGATCGAGGAGGGCATTGGGGTCCACCCGGTCGAGGAGGGCGTTGGGATCGACCCGGTCGAGGAGGGCGTTGGGATCGACCCGGTCGAGGAGAGCGTCCACGTCGATGCGCTCCATCAAGGCATCGACATCCACCTCGGCCAGCACGGCGTCGGCATCGACGACGTCCATCACCCGGCCGGTGGCCCGTGCAGCGATCCGGGATACCACACCCCTGCGCGGCTTGTCATCCCCGTTGTCGCGCGCGGTGGCAGTGAGAAGGAGTAGTAGAGCCAAAGCGCGATCGAACACGGCCTCACAGTACTGATGGGCGTTCGCGACGCCGTGTCACCAGCGAGCCATTGCGTGGGTGTTGCTCCGTCGCCTTGTCGGCAGAGAACCCCGGTAGTGGGAGACTACGATGATCGATAATCGTTGATAGAAGGTCTCCAATGCTTCGCCATGTCGTGTTGTTCCAGTTCAAGGATGAGACTCCACCGGAGAAGGTGACCGAGATCGAAGAGGCGTTCTGTGCGCTACCGGCGAGGATCTCGGAGGTCACCGAGTTCGAGTGGGGCACGGATGTGAGCGTCCAGGGCTTCGCCCGCGGGTTCACCCACTGCTTTCTCGTGACGACGGCAAACGAGGCCGATCGCGACTCGTACGGGGCGCATCCCGAACACCAGGCGTTTCTCTCGCTCAGCCGTCCCCATGTCGAGCAGATCCTCACGTTCGACTACTTCGCCACGGACGCAGGTGGCTCGGCCGTCTGACGGCAGGAATCCAGCGGTCGATCGACCCGGCCGCGCGGCACCCAACCGGGGTCATTAGTCCCTGACTTGGTGGCTCTAGAGGTCGGTACTGTTCTGTTCGAGACCCGACCGAAGTCATGCGCGGAAGGGTGAGGAAGGAGATCGCACGATGCTCAAGGCCGCCCAGGTCGGGCTCGGTTGGTGGGGTAGTCAGGTAACGAAGGTCCTCACGGGAAGCGACAAGATCGAGATCGCCTACGGGATCGACCCGTTCGAGGCGACCGCCGCGCGGTACACGGC
>JABMPV010000502.1 GCA_013202595.1 bacterium | reverse complement strand
GAGCCGCCATGCGCGTCGGCGGCATCCTCCCCTGGGCGATCGTCTCGGCGACCGTCTCGATCATCCTCCGGGCCATCGAGGAGCGGGCGGGTTTCGTCGGTCGTATCGTGGGGGCACTCGCCGGGGTGGCGTGGTCGCTGGTCACCTTCCTGGTGATACCCGTCCTGGTGATCGAAGGGGTCGGCGTGAGAGACGCCGTCTCCCGATCGGGCGCACTCTTCAAGAAGACCTGGGGCGAGAACGTCGCTGCTCAGGTGGGCTTCGGGATCCTGGGGATCGTCGCCATGATCCCCGCCATCCTCGTCATCGCCCTCGGCGTTTCGATGGGCGGGTCGCTCGGGCTGATCCTCCTGTTCGCCGCCATCGCCTACGCGCTGGTCGCGGCCATGGTCCTGTCGGCCCTCAACGGAGTGTTCCAGACCGCGCTCTACCGTTACGCAGCCGGGATCGACACCGGCACCACGGGCTTCGGCCCCGAACTCGAGTCGGCCTTCGCCCCCCGCCGCTCCCCCACCAGAGGCTTCGGCGGATAGCGGGAAACCTTCGGGTTCCTTGGGAGTTCGGCTCCCCTTCGGGGAGCTTGGCTCCGGCTTCGCCGGAGCGCGGGCCAGCGCGGTGTGCTCTCGTGGCTCCACCCTCCCCGGCTCCCCTTCGGGGAGCTTGGCTCCGGCTTCGCCGGAGCGCGGGCAAGCGCGGAGTCCTCGCTTCTTGGTCTCTCCCGCCGGGGCGGGAGAGACGCGTTCCGGCCACTGGCCGGAACGCAGAGAGGGTGGCGGGCTCGCCTTCGGGGAGCTGTGGCGAGCGCAGAGTCCTCGCGTGGCTCCGGCGAAGCCGGAGCATGGGCGAGCGCAGTGTCTTCGCGTGGCTCCACCCTCCCCGGCTCGCCTTCGGCGAGCTTTCCCCTCCCGCTCCCGGGAGGGACCATGGCGAATCCATAGTGGATTCGCCCAAAGAACCGGGAACTCCTTGAGTTCCCGGTTCTCACCAGCCGGTTTGGCCGTCTAGTTGCTCTCGCAGGATGTCGGCGTGGCCGGCGTGGCGGGCGGTCTCCTCGATCATGTGGATGAGGATCCAACGCAGATTCGGCGCCGGGCCCTACTCCTCGTTCCATGCGTCGGCGACCACGTCATCCAGCGACCCCGCACCCGCAGCGATCCGATTGCTCTCCTCGAACGCCTCCCGGTACCGGTCCACGAGCAGTTCGAGCGTCTCGTCATCCTCGACCCGCCAGTCGGCGTCCGGGTCGTCGTCGGTCCACGGGAACTCGATCTCCCGCCCGGCGAACGACGAGTGGAACCAGAAGCGCTCGACATCCACGAGGTGCTTGACGATGCCTCCGAGGGTGGTCCCGGAGTCGACCAGCCGGGCCCTCATCCCATCGTCGGAGAGATCTTCCATCTTGCGCACGACGGCGTCCCGCAAGACGTCGAGGAATCCAACGAGTGCGTCCCGGTCGTCAGTCAGCCCGCGGAGAGGACGAAGGCTCATCGCTCGCCCACCAGGCGCCACGCCGCCGGGAGTGCGAGGCCGGCCAGGCCGATCTTGATCAGGTCTCCCATGATGAAGGGCACCATGCCCAGTTCCATGGCCTCGATCGCACCCACGTCGAGACGAGCAGCCAGCACGGTCACCCCGGCCAGGTAAATCAGCGCCGAACCCGCGAGGAACGTCGGGATCGCAGTGAGCACCGACCGATCGTGGCGCCGCTCGGCGAGTGTTCCAACCAGCGCGGCGGCGAGCACGAACCCGATCAGGTACCCGCCGGTGGCGCCGGTCACCACCGACCAACCTCCCTCACCTCCGGCGAAGAACGGGAGACCGATCGCACCCAGACCCAGGTACAGCGCCTGTGACGCGGCCCCTGCCCGCCACCCCAGGGCCGCTCCAGCCAGCAGCACGGCAAAGGTCTGGCCGGTGATGGGCACGGGCGTGAACCACAGAGGAATCTGGATCTGAGCCGCCGCTGCGGTCAGCAGGGCGAACCCGACGATGAGAGCGGACGTCGTCGCCCGTGTCATCGGCAGCACACGAGCAGAAATCACAGCAGGTGCAGTGGTCATGTTCCTCCAACGGTCGTGGAGAGCGAGTGTAGAACCGGGGACCCGTCGGTGTACGAGAACCCGGCGAGCACACAAACAGACAGGTGGGTCTCCTCGCCCCTCCCGAGAGCGGGAAGGGCAGCGGTCGACGGGCACCACGCGGCGACCGGGGAGGGCGGAGCCACGCGAGAACGCCTCCACAACCCAGGAAGGGGCAGGCCGAGGTTCCACTCCAGACATGAGAAAGGGGGCGGTCGGGTGACCGCCCCCTTTCTCTCGATTGTCGCCTGCTACCGGATCAGCCGGTGAAGCAGGGGGAG
>JABMPV010000038.1 GCA_013202595.1 bacterium | reverse complement strand
CGTCGAGGGCAAGCACGCGCTCATCGTCGACGACATGATCGACACGGCAGGCACGATCGTCGCCGCGGCCGAGATCCTCAAGGAATCGGGCGCTCTCAGCGTGCGGGCCATGGCCACTCACGGCGTGCTGTCGAGTCCTGCTGCCGACCGCATCAAGAACTCGCCGATCGAGGAAGTGGTCATCTCCAACACGCTTCCCGTGCCCGACGAGGCGAAGGACCTTCCCAACCTCACGGTGCTCTCCATCGCACCGATCCTCGCCGACGCACTCAAGGCGATCTTCACCGACGACAGTGTCTCGCGTATCTTCATGGGCGAGAACGAATAGCGATCGCCCCGGAGGCGATCAGGTAGGTCGTCTGTACTCCGGAGAGGGTGTCGTCGTGGAAACGACCGAGATCACCATTCACACCGGAAGAACCGGGATCGTCACAGACATCACCGGTGAGGCCTCGAGGTTCGCCGCGGGTCTGGGAGATGGCTTGCTCAGCGTATTCGTGCCGCACGCTACCGCCGGTGTGGCCATCCTCGAGACCGGTGCCGGTAGCGACCAGGATCTGGCCGACCACCTCGATTCGCTATTTCCTCGCGACGACCGCTGGCGTCACGTCCACGGATCACCCGGCCACGGCGCCGACCACGTCATGCCCGCCATCGTCGCCCCGTCCATCACCATCCCTGTGATCGACGGCCGGCTGACGCTGGGTACCTGGCAGTCGGTGGTGCTGGTCGATCCCAACCGGGACAACCCCACGAGACGAGTCAGGTTCTCCTTCCTGGCCGGCTGAGTGCGGGTAGGTTCGGGTCGTGGTCGGGATTCGCCTCAGTGATGTGACGGTTGTGCTCGGTGAGGGGTCACCACCTGCCCTCGATCGGGTGTCACTCGACATCGCCGACGGGGAGTTCCTGGTGCTTGCCGGTCCGTCAGGGAGCGGCAATACCACGGCCCTGCGCACCATCGCAGGCCTGCAGCAGCCGACTGCCGGGCGCGTGTTCCTCGACGAAGACGATCGCACCGGCGTGCCCGCGCAGGAGAGCGAGGTCGCCATGGTCTTCCAGGACTACGGCCTGTATGCGCACATGCGGGCCAAGGAGAACACCGCGTTCCCTCTGGAGATGACCGGTGTGAAGCCGGAGGAAGAGCGGACGAAGCGGGCGTGTGCCGAGGCAGTCCACATGAAGATCGAGCATCTTCTGGATCGCTATCCCGGCCAACTGGCCGAGGGGCACAAGCAGGCCGTCGCCACGGCGAGGTCACTCGTCAGGCGGACGGGAGTGCTCCTGATGGATGAACCCCTTTCGCATCTCGATGCGAAAGGCCAGGCGCACGGCCCGTATCGAGGTGCAGCGCCTCCATGCGGACATCGAGTCGACGATCGTCTACGTCACCAACGACCAATCCGAGGCGATGTCGCTCGCCGACAGGGTCGCAATCCTCGACAAGGGGGTGATCCGCCAGGTGGGCCCTCCCATGGAGGTGTACGCAAACCCGGCCGACACGATCGTTGCCACCTTCCTCGGCACGCCGTCGATGGCGCTGCTGCCCGCCGAGATCGTCAGTGGCGGTGATGGCACCGACGTCCTCGTCGGCACCGATCGGTTGCGGCTGCGGTCGGATGAAGGTCTCGGTGATTGGCTCGGCCGGCCCATCACCATGGGGGTGCGCCCGAATCATCTCCGCATCGGGAGCGAGGACGCGCCGTTCAACGAGTGCTTGCACGGGATTGTTGTCATGACCGAGGATCACGGCGACCAGGGGTTCGCCACCGTCGACCTGGGCGTTGCCGGAGCAGAGGTCACGGTGACGGTGCCCGCCCCGCCCACTCTTGCTGCGGGTGAGCGAATCGAGATGGCTGTCGCCATGGGCTCGATCCGCTTCTTCGACCCCGCCGCCGGTCTCGCCATCTAGAGACCGGGGTGGTGGCTACGGCAGCATGCAGAGGGCGTCCAGGTCAGGCTGCTCCAGGGCACGGTCGTAGATCCTGAGGTCGTCGAGTGCACCATCGAGAGCCGTGCTTGCCGGTGAGCCGGTCTGATTCCCGACCAGGAACTCATACGGCCCATCGGGGAGGTCGATGGGCTCCGATCCGGACAAGACCTCTTGGCAGTCCAGGTAGATCGCGAGATTCCCATCAGAGGCGACCAGTGTCACGTGATGCCAGGTGTTGTCGTCCAACAGAACAGGGGATCCGAAGCCGTAGTGGCTCCCGCATTCCGTCGTCGTGTCGTAGATGCTGAAGAAGACTCCGGCATCAGCGTTGTACCTGAGTATCCACGAAGGTGTCGCGGGCTGGCACTCTCCGGCTGCGTGGTCGGACAGGATCACCCACTGGTGATCGGATGCCCCGTTTCCGTTGATCCACATCGCGAGCGAGAACGTGCCGCCAAGGGCGCGACCTGAGTCGAGCGTGACCAGGTCGTCGACTCCGTCGAACAGCAGGGCGCCGGCGCTGTTCCCGAAACGATCGGCGGTCGCCACCGCCTCGAAGACCTCGCCATCGAGCATGGCGGGACCGGAATCTGTTGCGTCGCCATCAAGCGGATAGTGGGCAAGGAGTCCCGACTCCAGATCGATGACCGGCTCCTGGACGGGAGCGATAGTGCTGGTGGTCGTGGGCGCAATGGTGGTCGAAGGCGCCTCGGTCGTGGCACTCGGCGAGGTGGTGGTGGCCGGAGTGGCCGTCGTCGTCGCCGGGCTCTCTGTTCCGGAATCCGATGAACATCCCGCAATCAGGATGAGCAAGGTCATCACTCCGATGTAGTGCCGGACTCTCACTGTGCACCTCCACAACCGGGCCTGGTTCCGCGCCACCCAGGCTACGCGCGCTCGGAGGTCTCTGGGTATCTCCCGCAAGGGCAACACGAAGAGAGAAACACTCCGGCCGCACCCGACACCCGACACCCGACACCAAACGCGCCTGTGTCAGGCCCCTTCGGCCCTGCCACCTGAGATGGCGGCTGCGACGCCGAGGGCCAGGTAGATGGCTCCCGATACCCAGCGGCGGCCGCGCCGCCACGCAGGTTTCTCCTGGAGGGCTGAGCCGACCGATCCCGCGACCAGTGCGTAGGCCGAATCGGACAGCGTGCCGAGGATGATGAAGAGGATGCCCAGCACGAGAATCTGAGTCGGCGGGGGTTCGGCGGGGTCGACGAACTGGGGGACGAATGCCACGAAGAAGATTGCGGTCTTCGGATTGAGCAGATTGACGATGAACCCCTGGGTGAACGCCCGGCGGAGGCCGCCCTCACCCACAGTGCGCAGGTCGTCGGCATCGTCGTCTGCCAGGAGTGTGCGCACCCCCAGGTAGATCAGATACAGGGCACCCGCCCACTTCACGGCGGTGAACGCAGCGGTCGAGCGCACCAGAATCGCCGTCAGGCCTGCCATTGCAGCGATCACGTAGACGACGCTTCCGGCGTGGAGTCCCAGGACCGATACCAGGCCGGCCTTTCGCCCCCCGGTCATGCTCCTGGATACCACGTAGAGGACTGCAGGGCCTGGCACGACGAACAGGATCAGCGCGGCAACCGAGAACGCGGTCAGCGTGGAGGTGTCGGGCATGAGGGGAGGCTACCTGTGGCCATCCGATCCCGGTTCCGGAGAACACCGCGAGCACTCGCAGTTGCCGTGGCGGCCTCTCTCTGTGTAGGTTGGCCCGATGGCCCGACGCTGCTCGGGAGAGGCGGAGGAAGGGGTGTCAGAGTGAAGCGACGTTCAATGGTGGTGTTCTCCGTACTGGCTTTGTTGCTGGTGGCGGTGGCTCCGATTGGCTCGGCAGAATCCGATTCATTACGAGTACCCGAGGATGTGGTGCGGGACCTGACCGCAGCCAAGGGCGAGAGCGCCTACATCATCATCATGGAGGGTGATCCCCTCGTTGCCACGGTTGGAGTCGACAGGCTCGACTCGCCCAGGGGGCGGTTCCAGAAGTCCAAGTTGGAGCGCAAGCAGGAGCGCGCTCTCAAGAAGTCCGGGGCCGATGCGGATTCGATGGTGTACTAGTACACGGTCGCGCTCAATGGCTTCACTGCTTCTCTGACAGAAGCAGAAGCGGTCTCACTCGCCGGCCAGGACGGAGTTCTGACCGTCATGCCCGACGAGATCCGGTACATCCAGACCGACAACACGCCCGATTTCCTCGACCTGAACGCTCCGGGCGGACCATACGCTCGCGGCTTCGACGGTGAAGGTGTGGTCGTCGGTGTCATCGACACAGGGATCTGGCCCGAGCACCCGAGCTTTTCCGACGACGGTACCTATGCCGCTGCGCCGGGTTCGTTCGTCGGCACCGGATGTGAGTTCGGCAGTGCCGTTGCGGGCGCTCAGGCCTTCAATCCCAACGATGTCGACTTCGCGTGCAACAACAAACTGCTGGCAGCCAAGGTCTACGGTCTCGGCTTCCACGGCGGCGTTGGGATCGGCATCGATCCAGGTTCATACCTCTCTGCTCGTGATGAAGACGGCCACGGCACCCACACCACCTCGACGGCGGCCGGCAATGCCGACGTTCCGGTGAGCCTGCAGGGTGGTGATCTCGGCACGATGTCGGGCATCGCCCCGCGAGCGCATGTGTCGGTGTACAAGGCCTGCTGGTCGGTGGATCCGGAGAATGGCGGCTGCGCCACCTCCGACCTCGTCGCCGCCATCGATCAAGCCGTTGCCGACGGCGTCGATGTCATCAACTACTCGATCGGCTCATCGGCAGCGACAATCGGCGCCGATGACATCTCGTTCCTGTTCGCCGATGATGCGGGTGTCTTCGTGGCGACCTCGGCCGGCAACGACGGTCCGGGAGCGGCCACGGTGGGATCGCCTGCGGTCGACCCCTGGGTCACCAGCGTGGGTGCCAGCACGCAGAGCCGCGAGTTCATCGGCACGGTGACGCTGGGAGACGCCTCGGTGTACGAAGGCATCACAGTGACCGGCGGCACGGGCGAACTCGACCTGGTGAACGCAGCCGATCACGGCAATGTCTTGTGCGACCCGACCGTGACGTTCGTGCCGGCAATCACCGGCGACATCGTGCTCTGCACCCGGGGCGTCTTCGCCAGGGTGGCCAAGAGCCAGGCAGTGGCCGAGCAGGGCGGCGCCGGGATGATCCTGTTCAATCCGTCGCTCAGCACGCTCAACACCGACAACCACTACGTGCCGTCGCTGCATGTCGATCACGTGGACGGTCCCGCGATAGCGGCATACATCGCCGCCAATCCGGGAACGGCCACTGCGACGCTCAGCGGCGGAGTCGCAACGGCGACGGACGGCAACGTCATGGCGGCGTTCTCGTCTCGGGGCCCCAATGGCCTGTCGGGGGACATCATCAAGCCAGACGTGACTGCCCCGGGTGTCAACATCCTGGCCGGCAACACGCCAACGGCTCTGCTGGGCTCGCCCGGCGAACTGTTCCAGTCGATCAGCGGCACGTCGATGTCCAGCCCGCATGTGGCCGGCATCTTCGCCCTGATCAAGGAGGCTCGTCCGAGGTGGACCCCGGCCATCGCCAAGTCGGCACTGATGACGACGGGGTACCAGGACGTGTTCAAGGAGGACGGTGTCACGGCAGCCGACCCACTCGACTTCGGCGCGGGCCATGTCGGCCCGGGTGGGAAGTCGAACAAAGGCTCGCTGTTCCAGCCAGGACTCGCCTATGACGCGGGGCTCTTCGAGTACGCCGCATTCACCTGCGGCGCGAATCTCGGTGTGTTCACTGCAGGTACATGTGACTTCCTCGAGTCGATCGGTGTGCCGATCGATCCGAGCGATCTCAACGTGCCGTCCATCGGCGTGGCCGAGCTCGTCGGGTCGCAAACGGTTGTGAGGACCATCACCAGTGTGACCATGGAGCGGGGTTGGCGGACCTACGAGGCCAGTGTCGAAGCACCTCCGGGGTTCGACGTCACCGTGTCACCGTCGTCGCTCTATCTCAAGCGAGGCATGTCCGCGACGTTCGAGGTGACGATCACCAACAACGGCGGGGCTACGCTCGGCGAGTGGGCGTTCGGGTCGCTGACCTGGAACGACACCACCGGTCTGTACGACGTGCGCAGTCCGATAGCAGTGCGAGCCTTCGAGTTCGCTGCCGATGACGCGGTACACGGCACCGGGGACTCCGGCACAGCCGAGATCGACGTGGCCTTCGGCTACGACGGTGATTACTCGGCGGCTGCTCACGGTCTCGAGCCGGCGACAATGCAGCCAGATCTCGTCGTCGACGATCCTGCGAATGACATCAACACGGCGCTCTTTACCGGCGTCGGTGTGACGTGGCACCTCGTGACGGTCCCGGCGGGAACGGCCTACACGCGAATCTCGCTGTTCGACGGGTACACCGACGGTGCAGACGACCTGGACCTGTATGTGTTCAGTGGTGGCGGCACCTTCCTGGGCGGCAGCGGATCCGGGACGTCGGCGGAGCAGGTGGACCTCGTGTTCCCGGCGGCCGACACACTCCAGGTCGCCGTCCACGGTTGGCAGACCGACGGACCCGACTCGATCTACACCCTGTTCGATTGGTCCGTCTCGGCCACGCCGGGCGGCAGCCTCGCAATCGGGTCGGCTCCGGCCGCAGCGGTTCTCGGCACCACCGGAACAGTGGTGGTGGACTGGACCGGCCTCGCGGCGGGCAAGTACCTGGGAGCGGTGTCGCACACCGGCCCGGGTGCCGTCCTCCTCGGGTTGACTCTGGTCGGTGTGGATGTGCCGTAGCAACAACCGTTAGTGGATGAATCGAGGGGCGCTCCCAGCCCGGGAGCGCCCCTCTCGCGCCTGAACCAGTCAGCCGGCTATGCGTTGCCGTATCCGCCCGATTCCCCAGCGGCCGGTTCGGTCGGGTTGGGGCAGTAGAACGGGTCACCGGTTCCGCCGCTGTGGTACTCGAACACCACGCCCGACGCGAGCAGCCTGATCCTCGTTCCGTCCACGAGCGCCTGGGTGTACGACATCCCCGGCTGAGGGCATCCGAGGCTTCCGTCACCCCATGTGACCTGGTCGAGGCCGACCAGGGCGATCTCCGCGGCGTCATCGTCGAGGAGCGCGCTGAGTTTGGTGATGGCTGCCGTGACGAGACGCGAGATGGTGGGGTCGGCAGGGATTGGGATCGGCATTGTGGGACCGGCAACGATCGACGGCTTCGGTGTCTCCGGTTCCAGGGGAAGGGTGGTGAGCGAACTCGACGGTCCCACATCAGAGTCTTCGGGTTGAGTGGCGGCGTTTGCGTCGGTTCCCGCGGGCGGCGATGCGCCGGTGGTCGCCGGCTCGCCGGCGGTGATCGGAACGGGCGTCTCAGCGGCGGAGTCACCCAGGTCTCCGCAGGCGGCCGCTGCGAGTGCGAGAGCCAGAATCAGAGATGCATGTCGAAGAGCCATTGCTGCCTCCTCCCGTGACGGTAATTCGGGCCGGCGGATAGCGGCGCGGTTTGTGTGTGGGTTGAGGATGCCTGCGGTTCAGACGGTGTCGGCGAGGTCGGGTCGCTCGAGGGCACGGCACACCGTCCTCACGACTCTGGCGTCGTCGTCGAGTCCGTAGAGGTCCCGATTGTCGTCTCCGGGGAGCAGGAAGTACTCGATGGCACCTGCGAGCAGTCTGCGCTCCTCGAACACCAGGCGGTGGCGGTCGGTGATGAGACCTTCGAGGGCGAGTCCCACACGAGCCGCAGCATCGGAGTCGATCGTCGGATCGGCCTCGGCCGCCCTGGAGACGCGGCGCACGTATGCAGCGATACGTGATCGATCGGCCGCGAGGTCGTCGACAGGCCGCGGCTCGCACAACTCGAGGAAGTGCAGACGCTCGTCTGTATCGAAGAGCGACTCGGCGATGACCGTCGCGATGTCGTTGCGCACGGGACAATGCTACGTCTGTGGTGCGACGATTTTCAGCGGGCGCCGTCCAGACTCGGTCTCAGGTGCCGGACTCCCGGGCCAATCTCGCTCCCCGGGTGCTGACCTCGTGCAGCGCCCGGCCGACGTCGATGCCCACCACGTCGCGGTCGCAGACGACCTGTCGTCCTCCTACCCAGACGTCGGTGACGGCCTTGCCCGATCCGACCCACCCGAGGTGGGCGATCAGTTCCTCCGGACTGGTCACAGGAGTCATCTCGGGGCGGTCGAGGTCTATTCGGATGAAGTCGGCCCTGTAGCCGGGGAGGAGCGCGCCCAGGTCGTCGTATCCCAGGGCGATGGCCCCTTCGATCGTCGCCATCGCAATGGCGTCTGCAGGGCTCAAGGCACTTGCGTCGTGCGATGCCACCCGCGCCAGGAGTGGTGCGGTCTTGATCTCCTGCCACAGGTCGAGAGTGTCGTTGCTGGCAGGACCGTCGGTGCCGAGTCCCACCGTCACTCCGGCGGCCCGGAGATCGGCGACGCGGGCTACGCCCGATGCCAGTTTCATGTTGCTGATGGGGCAGTGAGCGACGGCCACACCATGTCCGGCGTAGATCTCGATGTCGGTGTCATCGAGCCACACGCTGTGCGCTGCGAGAACCCGCCCGTCGAACACCCCGGCCCCGGCGAGCATCTCCACGGTGCCGCGGCCTCCGTTGGCGGCTTCGAGATCGGCACCTTCTTCCCGGGTCTCCCGGATGTGTATGTGGAGCAGAGCGTCGAGGTCTCGCGCCGCCGCGGCGATCTCTCCGCACCGCTCGATCCCGAGGTCGTACGCCGAATGGGGACCGAATCCCACAGCGACCGTGCCGCCGGGGTCGTGATACCTGGTGTGTGCGGCGACCACCTCGCCAAGGCGGTTCCCGCCCGCGTCATCGAGTGCCGAGATGATCCCGGGCGACATCATGAGACGGATCCCTGCGGCGGCAGCGGCCTCGATCACGGCCTCCTCGAAGAGGTACATCTCACACGTCGTGGTGACGCCGGAGGCCAGCATCTCGGCCGCACCGAGGGTCATGCCCCACCAGGCGTCCTCGGGAGTCATCCTGCCCTCCCGGGGCCACATGACTTCGTTGAGCCAGCGCAGCAGCGGCAACCCGTCGCCGGCGCCGCGCACCAGCGTCATGGGCGTGTGGGCGTGCGTGTTGACCAGGCCCGGCATGATCAGGCCGCCGAGATGCTCCACGCGATCGGCCGGGGGAGCGCCTTCGGACGAGCCGACCCTGGTGATCCGTCCGTCGGCGACGTCGATCGCCCCGCCGGGGACGAGGCTCATGTCCTCGTCGCAGGTGAGGACGAAGTCCGCCGTATACCGGGTGATCACTTCGTCACGAGGGTGGATACCTGCTTGAGCATCGCCCCCGACTCACCCAATTGCTCGCCCACACCGGCGAGGTCCTCACCTGCTTCGGTGATGCGGGCACCGAGCGAGCGGATGCGTCCCGACACGTCGCCGAGGCTGCTGGTGATGCCCGAGAGGCGGCCGACGCCATCCGTGAGGGCTTCCGCCGCATCATCGAGCAGCGACTTCTCGCCGAAATCGACCCCGGTGACGACATTGAACCCGACGATCTCGGTGAACTTGGGCTCGAACGTGGGGATCTTGAAGCCGGACACGGAGGATGCGACGTTGCCGACGAGTCCTTCGACCTTGACCAACTCCTCGCGACAGTTGTCGAGGGCGTCCGAGGCCACCTCGGCGAGGCGCTGGGCGCTCATGTCATCGTCGTCTTCGCCGGTGAGCAGACCGCTCGCTTTGACTGCGCTGAGACCGGCCGCCGCCAGTCCGTCACCCGTCTTGCCGAGCAGATCGGGGAGCTTGCCGATGAGGCTGAGGATCTGATCCTTGTTCTCCTTGAAGAAGTCGATGACACCGAGGATCTCATCGCGGTTGTCCCACACGAGGCCGACCGAGTCCTTGATCTTGTCCCGGTCCTCCCACACTGTCTCCACCACGTCTTTGACCTTGCCGGGGTCGAAGTCGCCGACCATGTCGAAGAGATCGTCGAGGCCCATCGCCCGCTTCCTCTCGTTGCTGTCGATTGGGAGGCTACGCCGGATTCGATCGACCGGGCGACCTCTACCCTTGCGCCATGCGTCGCTCTCTCATTCTCCTGTCAGATGCTGTGGCCGTCATCGTCTTCGTTGTGATTGGCCGCCGTAACCACGAACAGACAGACGGCTTCTCAGGGTTCCTCGAGACCGTTGCCCCATTCCTCATCGCCGTCGTCATCGGCTGGCTTGTGGCGAGGGCATGGAAGAATCCGACCGGCCTGACGACCGGCTTCATCGTGGCCGGCATCACCGTCGTAGCCGGCCTGCTGCTGAGGAACCTGGTGTTCAGCGAAGGGACCGAGACATCGTTCCTCTTCGTGGCCGCGGGCTTCCTCACGTTCTTCATCGTGGGATGGCGGCTGGTGGCGGCGCAGTTCGCCAAGCGTTCGACTGCGGGGGCCTGACGGCGTTCCTACTGGAACGACACCATGAAGACGGTCGGCTCGAGGTCCAGCACCTGCTGGGGTGTCGCCAACTGCGGATCCTCGTCGTAGAAGTTCTTCCAACCCCACCAGAGGTTCTCTGATCCCGGCTGGGTGCTGAGGACTCCCCACGTCCCGTACTTGAGATCGAGGGCGCCCTGTCCGTCGACGTGGTCGACGATCGCGAGTTCGGGCGGGATGGTGATCGTCTCCCGATCGTGGATCATGTCGACGCGGAACTGGTGGAGGACCAGGACCTTCTGGGGGAGGGCTTCCTCGCGGACGATGCCGGCCAGCCACTCGACGACCGTGTTGATCTCCGCCGCCTCCACCGATCCGATCTGGCGCAGATGCACCTGATCGGGCTTCAGTCGCCACTCGGGATCGAGCGCCAGACCGACGTGGGGTTCTCTGAGCAGTTCCTCGTAGCGCTTGGCCTGGGTGAGGAAGTCGGTTCTTCCCGGCTGGAGGTCGAGGATGACGTAGGCGCCGTTGTCCCTGGCGACCTCGATCCAGGGAATCAGCGCCTCGACGGTGATCTCGGCCGAATAGTCGCCATCGGCCCCGGCGGTTGCGTCGGCGATGGTTGCGATGATCTCGAATGTGGGGACCGCCGGGATGCCATCGGCCGAGTACTCCTCGAGGATCGGCCGCAGCCTCTCGATGCCCTCCTGGGGGCTCTGCTCGCCGAGGACCCCGAGCACGGGCACGCCCGGGTGGCCGTACAGGGCAATGAGACGACGGTCCGGGAAGACGAGCAATCCGCCACCCGGTACTTCCTGGCCGGAGCGGATCACATCGAGTTGCCAGTCTGCGTTGTCTGTGATCGGTCCGACGGTCGCTGCGGGAGCGTCACCGGCGAGGCGCACCGCGTCGATCTGCTCCGGTGTCATCGCCCTGAGGTCGTCGCCTCCGACCACCAGGACCGTGTCGCCGGTCGCTGCCGCAGCCGACATCACTGCAGAGGCGAGGGTGGTCGAGTCGTCCACGAGCCAGACCCTGGCGGGGGAATCCACGACGACGTCGGTGCCGTCGTCGATTGGTTCGGGGGCGTTGGTCATCTGCTCTGGAGTGAGGTCGCTGATGGCCGTCAGGTCGGTGGCCTCGAGGCCGATCGTCGTGATGGTCCCGGGTTCGAGTCGCTGGATCTCCTCGACGATTGCCGGGTCGATGAGTTCGCCCGTGACGATGAGGAGCGGTCCGCCCACGGCCATTGCGTGCGCGGCACCGCCGGCGGCGTCGGTGACTCACGAGAGCGTCACTTCGTCGGCACACGGGAATGTGGACACGGACACGGCGACGGATGCCTCTGCAACGCCATCGGTGTCGATCCGCCCGGGGTCACCTGCGACGGGCGTGCAGTCACGGGGCGGTTCGGTGGTGGTGGTCGACGCAATCGAAGTCGATGGCGCTGCGGTGGTCGAAGAGTCGGTTGCACCGCTGGTGGTGGAGGGAATGGTCACCGACGGGTCGGTGGTCGGCGTGATGCCGGGGGAGACCCCGTCGCCCGTGGAACAGCCCGCCACGATGAGTGCTGCCAGGACGACCATGGCCGCCGGGACGCGTGTCTTCCTCCAGATCATGGGCAGAGGTTAGTGGTGGGTCACCCGGGAATAGACACAGAGTGGCGACGTTGCCCACCAAGGGTGGGGTGGGTCGGGGTGTCGATACATCTTGAGAGTGGTGCGTACTGTTGACGGCATAGGGGGACTCACCCAGACAGGGAAGCCGAATCCACAGGAAGAATCATGCGAGTGCGAGTCGCTCTCGTCGCTCTCGTTGCATCACTCAGTGTCGCCGTCGGAACGGTGGCCGTCGCTTCGTCGGCGGACTCCGTCGCCAGGGTCAGCCCGGGTGATCACGCTGTGCAGTACTTGGTGAAGTTCGTGTGTGGCTTCTACTCCGCCGGACTGAGCAGCGAGACGGTCAAGCCGGGCAACTACGCCACGGCAATCAATATCCACAACTACTCGGATCTCAGGACCTTCGGCCGCTGGCGGACGGACCTCCATTACGCGCTGGGATCCCCGGTCCCGCCGCGGATGCCGACGACCTATTTCGCGATAGCATCGCGGACCACCGGCACGATCGACTGCGGGACGATCTGGACCGCGATCGGGGTGCCGCCGGGCACGTTCATCGAAGGGTCCATATACCTGGGAACCGACGTAGAGCTGCCGGTCAGGGCCGTGTACACCGCGCAGACGGATATCAACCTGGCCGTCGATGGCCCGGATGCGGGTGCGGGCATCTCGATCGATGTCGAGATCTACGAACCGTTGGTCTCGATCGTGTTCTGAACAGCAGGGAGAGGTATGAAGCACAGAATCAACAGCGTGGTCCTGGTCGTCGCACTGGTTGCCGGCGCCTGCGGGGGTGACGGCGGCGCACTGTCCGCCGAGGAGTACTTCGCCGCCGTGGAGCAGGCGGGCACCGATTTTGCCGCACGGGGGGATGCAGCCGACGAGAGGCTCGCGGATGCAGACGACTTCGTTGCCGTGACCAAAGCGGTGCTCCCCGAATTCGGCGACATCATCGACGACTTCGTCGGAGTCCTCGGTGACCTGGAGCCGCCGGAGGAACTCTCCGCGCTCCATCAGGAGGTCATGGTGAGAGGCCGGGAAGCTGCGGCCAAGATGGACATCGTGATCGGAGAACTGACCGGAATCGATGACATGGTGGCTCTGATTGCTCTCTTCGATGGCGACGCGATGATTGCCTTCAACGAAGCCGGCGGGCAGTTCGAGGCTGCGTGCAGCGATCTCCAGGCCTACGCAGACGAGCACGACATCGTGGTGGATCTCAGCTGCGAGGGCTGAGCAGGCGGGCTTCTCAGGGTGAGGCGTCGCGGACGGCCGCGAGTTCGGCTTCAGCGGCCTCGACCCTGGCCCGGGCGCGTAGCACCCGGCGGGTGAGATCCGCGACGCGCTCGCGCGCCACGTGCACTTCGCCGTCCAGTGATGGGTCGGTGATGGCCGCCCGGGTGAGGGCTTCGTAGTCGCCCCGGGCCTCGCCGGCCTGCCGCTCGAGGGTCCTGAGCCGTTCGCGCACCAGTTCGGCCCGCTCCTCGGCCTCGCGGAAGTCGGCGTGCTGTCCACTCTCGGGGCCCGCCGCCAGGTCGATCGGTGTTCCGGCCATCACTGCGGCGACCAGGGGCAGTCGCCGGGCCGTTGCCTGGAGATCGCCGCCGGTGAGGCCATCGAGCATGTTGGTGCCCTTCATGATCATCGGCACCATGACGAGTGAAGCGGTGGACGATGTTCCGATGATGTCATCAGCAGCACCGCCCGGCACGATCACGACCTCGGCCGGTATCCGGACCTCGTCACACATCATGCGCACCGATGCGGCGACTGCGTCCTCGTCGACTCCCAATTCGACGGGCACGATCAGCCGGATCTTGGCGCGCTTCCAGTCCGACGTCCGTGTCGCCAGATAGGCGGTCAGAAGTGAGAGGCGGCCCGTGTCGTCATCGGTCCACCAGACGTCGATGAGCCGGGACTTGGCCGAACCCGAGGTGATGTCGCGCCAGTAGACCTCGTCGGTGGATACCGCGACGACATTCACCTTGAGGCGACCGACGGAGCGCAGGGCCATGGCATACGACATGCGGTGGGCCTCGTCGTCGACCGAGGGGAGGCCGAACACCACGGTGTTGGCCCGCATCGGTCCGATCCCGAACGATTGGACGACAACCGAGAGGGCGTCGAGGGGGTCGGGGGCGAGGACGGTCAATGCGTGCACGTCCAGGCCGAGTTCCTCGATCTGCATCTCGAGGATCTCGTGCTCGGTCTCACGCTCTCTGCGCTTGAGGGCACCTTCTCCCGCGACGATCTGGGCCACAGCGGTGAGGCCACTGCCCCCTTCCAGCCACGTGGCGAACCGCAGGAGCCTTGCCCGGCGATCGGGGTCTGCGGAGAAGGCGAGGATCTGGGGACGCCAGTTCCTCGGGTGCTCCACCTCGCCCGTCATGGCCCTGATGCTCTCCTTGGCCCGCTGGAAGAAATGGGCCCGGCTCGCATCGGTCCAGCGCTCGGTGTGGTCCCTGATCGAGAGGTATCGGTAGATGAGGTACATGGCAGCCACGGCCCCGACTCCGGCCATGGGGCTGATGGCCAGCATCGCCCCGAGACAGGCGATGGCCCCGACGAGGCTGGCTGTGGGGCTGAAGAACCTGAACCGGGGCCGGAATGAAGGGTTGTGCGACCGCGCCTCGTAGTAGGTGGCGTAGTTGAGCAGGCCGTACGAGATGAGGAAGAACATCGAGACGACGGGGGCGATGGCATCGAGGCTCCCCATTGCGATGGTGGCCATCGCAATTCCGAGTGACAGGAGGACTCCGCGCCGGGGATTGCGCGAGGGGCCGTGCCCCAGGGCGAACGGCCGAAGGATGGGGAAGACCCGGTCGGATGCAAGCGATTGGAGGATCCGCGGTGCCCCGAGGAAGGATGCCATGGCAGACGAGAGGGTCGCTGCGATCACACCGGCGTCGATGAGGAAGCCGAACCTCGCCACCGTGCCCATCGAGGACGTGTCATCGACCAGCATCTGCTGGGTGACCGTCCCCGCCAGGAGGATGGCAACCGCAACGTAGACGATCGTCGATAGGCCGACCGCGGCGAAGGTGCCCTTTGGAAGGCTCCCGCTGGGATCACGCAGATCGCCCGACATGCTGACGCCCTGGGTGAACCCGGTGACGGCAGGGAACATGATCGCAAAGAGGACCCAGAAGCCCAGACCTCCCTCGATCGGTGAGAGGTTGGCATTGGTGAGCGCCGGGTCGTACGAGCCGAATGCGCCGACGAAGAACGACACCAGGGCTGCGATCAGCAGGGCCATGACGACGAACTGGAATCTGCTGGCCACGTCTGCGCCGGCCCATGCGAAGCCGAACAGGAAGAGTACGGCCAGAGCCGCGATCACCTGGGTGACCCAGGGAGCATTCCAGCCGGCGATACTCGAGACCGCCTCCCCGAAGCCGATCGCATAGAAGGCGATCGAGACGGTCTGGGCCAGGTACAGGACTATTCCGATGGCGCCGCCGAACTCGACACCGAGGGTGCGGGAGATGAGGTAGTAGTCGCCGCCACCCCGCACTTCCATGTTGGTGGCGATGGCCGCCAGCGAGATGCTGGTGAGTGTGGACACGAGTGTCGCCAGGGCGATCATCAGTAGTGCGTTGCGAAGTCCGCCGTTCCCGATGACGAAGCCGAGGCGCAGGAACAGGATGATCCCGAGGATCGTCAGGATCGACGGCGTGAACACTCCGGTGAAGGTGCCGAGCGTGCCGGCGTTCTGGCGTTGGGTCATCGTGTGCGGTTCGCAGTCATGGACCAGGGGATTGTTGCATGCCGTGTGCGCCCTCTGTGACATGCGACGCGAAATCACCTCGGGTGTCCTGGACGCTGCCGAGGCGTCTTGCCCGTGGTTCGGTGCGGTGACCGGAATCGTGACCGTGGAAACGGGCGGAGCCGGGGTCGGTCACGCAGCGTCGGCAGGCCGGGGAAAGACCCGTGCGGAGGCGAGCCGAATCGAGAGGTGTCGTCTCAGCCTCCATGAGCGACAATGTCCGGCATGCCGCGACCAGACACAGTGCGACGCAGGTGGGGTTCGGGTGTGGCCATGGCCGGGGTCCTCATGATGGGGGCGTCGTTGTGGCTTCCCTGGCACATCAGCGGTGAGCGCTCCCGGGATGCGTTCGAGTTGCTGCAGACCGCCGATTGGCTCGACCTCGGTCCGGGCCCGTTTCGGGCAGTCTGGCGACTGCTCGTGCCGGTGGTGCCTGCTCTGGCGGCTGTCGCCTGGATCTCCTTGCTCCTCGGGCGGCGCCGGCTGTTCCTGGCATCGGGTTGGGCCGTAGCCGGGATCGTCGGGATCGCTGCCGTCGTGGTTGCCGTGACGCAGGGGACACCGTGGTGGGGTGTCGCCACAGCGCTATTAGGGTTCGGGGTAGCAGCGATTGGCTGGTTCGGACCACGATCTGTGGCCGAGGCCGAGCGTCCGAGGCACTGATGCCCTGACCGCGCGGCGGCTCTGATCGGTTGGTGCGCACCATCGAAACGGAATGGTGATCGCCCATGGCTGAAGAGAACCCTCCCTCTGACCTCGACGCCGCGGCAGTGGAGAACTCAGTGGCCACCGTCGAAGTGGCAGGCGCGCGGCGCTCGCGTGTCGCCAAGCGGATCGGCCTGGTGGCGGGTGTCGTCGCACTGGTCGGGGCGGTCAGCTTCGGAGCCATGGCGCTGCTCCCCGGCGGTCGCTCTCCGACCGACGCCGCATCCGGGCTCCTGACGTCCCTCGGAAACGAGGATGTGCTCGGCGCCGGTGAGAGCCTGCTCCCCGGTGAGCGACGGCTGGTATTGGAGCCGATCACCAACCTGGTCTCCGAGGCCGAGCGCCTCGGCTTGCTCGACGATGTCGATCTGGAGGGTCTCCAGGGTCTCGATATCGAGTTCGACGGTCTCACCTATGAAGTGGAGGCTCTCGGAGACGACGTGGCCTGGGTGGCTATTTCGGGGACCTTGACCCTCGGTGTCGACCTGGCGGATCTTCCATTCGGGTCGCTGATCGAGCGATATCTCCCGGAGGGATGGGAGGCCGACGCCGGTTCGGACGCCGAGGTGATCGAGATCGGTGACGGGTTCGGCATCGCCGTCGTCAAACAGGACGGGGACTGGTACGTCAGCGCGTATCACTCTGCGGCCGAGGTGATGCGCCGCGATGCCGACCTCGAGTTCCCCCAGGACGTTGCGCTGGGGTATCCCGCAGGTGCCGGCTCACCCGAGGAAGCCATGGAGCAGGCGGTGCTGGCACTGGCCGACATCGACCTGAGGGCGTTCCTCGATGTGATCGATCCGGATGAGACGGCAGCGCTCCGGCGGTATTCGGCACTCTTCATCGAGGAATGGGATGCCGGGGTCGCCGACCTCCGGGTTGCCATGGACGATGTCGGCTTCTCGTATTCGATTGGCGACATCGTGACCGGGTCCAAGCAGATCGGCGACGATACCGTCGCATGGCTGACAGAGATCCGACAGTTCAGCATCTCGATCGACATGCCGGATTTCGGTGAAGTGAGGGTTGTTCGTGACGGTGACTGTCTCCGGATCGATGTCCCGCCGGACTTCATCGACTTGCTGGAGATGGCGATCCCCGACACCGGTCTCCCCTGGGGTGAGTTGAACGGGGAGGAGTGCATCGACGCCTCTGCTTTCGATGAGATGGCTACCGCAGATCCTGCGGCTGAGGGCGACCTCGAGGCCATCTTCGACTTCCCGGTCATCGGTCCGCTCTACGAGCGTTGGTTCAGTTCTGAGCCCCAGGGTGGGAGCAGCGACTGGACCATCCAGTTCCTCGCCACCGAGCACGAGGGGCGCTGGTACATCAGTCCGACCGGGTCCTCCCAGATGTGGTGGATGAGTTTCCTGGCGACCCTCGACGAGGGATTGCTGACCGAGATCGGAGACGAGATCCAGCGAATCGCCGAAGACCCTGAAGCATTCGAAGATGAGATCTATGGGTACATAGAGGAATTGGCCACCGAGATGGGGATAGCGGATGCGCTCGGCCAACCCGTGATCTCGCCGGGGTTGCTCGCCCCCTACGCAGACATGCCACTCGTCTTCCTGGTGTGGGATGAGGACCTCGGCGCCGCGACGGAGCAATTCGAAGAAGCGTTCGGTGGCCAGGTCGCTCTCGATGTGATCGATGGTCCCGACCTCTACGCGCTGTGGCTTGCGGCCTATGGGGGTGACGCGGTGGCCGGCCTCTCGGCCGACTTCTTCCCAAGCGGTCTTCTGGTCGGCCCACTGGAGACCGGCATGCTGGTCGAGATCTTCGGCTGGCCCACGATCCTGGATCTGGTGCCCGCAGCCGATCTCGGCCTCGGCTGAGAGGCTCGACTCTGAGGCGCGACGCGAAGTGCGAGCGCCACGGGCCTCAGCGATGAGTTGGCGAATCCAGGTCAATGTCACGGGTGTGGGGTGGAGGCGCCCCGGCGGAGCTTTGATCAGTAGAGCAGCCGAAGCCGGGGCGGCACGCGTCTACTGGGATGCCTGGCGGACCGTCTCCATCCAGTACCCCACACGGGGCCGGGACCAGGTACCCGACCAATGGCAAACGTTCGGGACCCGATCCTCACCCATCACCAACTCGCCCCGACGTGCCGCCAACCCGGCCAACGCGATCCTCAACCTCCTCTACTCACTCGTCGAAGCCGAAACCCGCATCGCCCTCCTCACCGTCGGACTCGACCCAGGTCTCGGGATCGTCCACGCCGACCTCCAAGCCCGCGGCTCCCTTGTATTCGACGTCATGGAAGCCGAACGACCCGACGCCGACCGGTACCTCCTCGACCTCCTCCAAGGACACACCCTCCGATCCAACGACTTCACCGAAACCCGCCGAGGTGTCTGCCGGGTACTCCCACCCCTCACCCACGTGCTCGCCGCAACCACCCGCACCTGGGCCGAAGCCATCGCACCAATCGCCGAATCCACAGCCCGGGCGCTCGGCGACACCGACACCCGCATCAGCCGAGTACCCACACCACTCACCGGCACCAACCGCAAGACAGCCACCGCACACATCACCCGCAAGCAACCAACCCGAGCCACCCGGACGCCAACCCCAGAAACGGTCTACACAACCTGCGGAGCATCCATCACCACAGCCACCATGTTCTGCGACCCGTGCCTCACCGAATGGAACCGAGCACGCATGCCCGACCTCCAAGAACAAGCCGTCGCAGCCCTCCAACAAGCCCGCCAGCGAGGGGAGGACCCAGCCCACGGCGGCACCGCAGGCAAGCAGCGCTCCGAAGCCATGACCCAACGCAACCGCGAGAACACCGAATGGGACGCCACCAACCAGCGGCCAGACCCCGAGACATTCCGACAAGAGATCCTGCCCGTCATCCAAGACATCCCCATCGGCGAGCTGGTGGAGGCGACAGGTCTGTCGCGACCGTACTGCTCGATGATCCGACGAGGCGCCTACACCCCCCATCCCCGACACTGGGACGCACTCGACAATCTCACCCGGAAGCCCGACCACCTCTGACCCACCACGGGTGCTGGTCGTCCCCGGAACCGAGTGGCTGAGGATCGTCTGTCCCTGATCGCTGAGATACCGCGTCAAAGATCGGCACCGATCGGGATCAATAGGGTGTAAGGACCGAAGGAGCGAGAAGTGGCATCGACTGTGGGAAGCCACCTTGACGACGCAGACGAGGCTCTCATTCGTGAGCTGTACCCGTCGCTGAGTCGCTTCGCAGCAGCGATGTGCCCGCCCGAGGTGGAGCCCGACGACCTCCTGCAGGAGGCGCTGTACCAGGTGCTCAGGAGGGGGGACTCGGCGACATCCCATACCCGGCGGCCTATCTACGCCGAACTATCTCGAACCTCCTCGCCAAACACTGGCGGTCTGTGGGACGACGCCGGCGGGCGTGGAGTCGCACAGGCGAGACGGATCCCACCCAGCCGGAGTACCCCTCGGACGTTGCCGACCTCCTGCAACTGCAGCCGCGCGCCCGCGCCGTGCTGTATATGCGCGCCATCGAAGGGCGTCCGTTCACGGAGGTAGCCGAGGTGCTCGGGTGCACCGAGGTCGCCGCTCGCGGCCTGGAGGCGAGGGCACGCAGGAAGCTCCGTTCGGTCCTCGAAGAGGAGGCACACAATGCGACGGCTTGATGAAGTACTGGGCGACCTGGTCGAGAGGCGGCGAGCCGAGGGGCCCGATCATCTGATCGATGTCCTGAGACGACGCCTGTCCGGGGAAGCCGAGGTCGTCGCCCTATCGGGGAGGACCGAGATGGACACGACACGCACCCGCAGTAGATGGCGTGGACCACTGATCGCAGCCGGTGCATTGGCTGCAGCGCTGTTGATCGCCGTGCCGATCCTGTGGCTGGGGGGTGGCGACGAGAAAACGAGCGCCGACGGGGCTCCTGCCTCCACCACGATTGCGATACCGACGACGACGGTGGCTACGACGACGACCCCACCGATGCCGTTCGCCTTTGAGATGACCTGGGTACAGGCACCGACGCAGGAGGCTTTCGGTGTAAATGATTTCATGTGGTCGATCATCGAGGCCGGTCCGGGACTGGTCGGTGTCGGCGGTGTCTCCGATCGACCGGGTGAGGCCGACTGGACGGATGGTTCGGTGTGGGTGTCCGAGAACGGTGTCGACTGGATGAGAGTCGGGGACCCAGACGTGTTTAGCGGCGTCTCGACCGAGTTCGGCACGAACCTGAACCAGGTCGTTGGCCATGTGGCATCGGGCCCTGCCGGAATCGTCGCCACCGGTTGGGTGGACACGGATACCGGGGACTTCGCGCCGCCGGTGTGGTTCTCCTCCGATGGGTTGACGTGGTCTCGGCTGTCGGCGGACGACTATCAGGACGGCGGACCGGATGGTGTGGTGTTCGCCGTGGATGGCGGATTCTTGACGGTGCGCCTCGGTGATGACCTGTGGGAGTCGTCCAACGGCTGGGAGTGGTCCTCCGCCGGCGATGCCGGATTGGGAATCGACGAGTCCGTGGACGTCCGCGACGTTGTTCGCGGTGGACCCGGGTTCGTGGGCCTGGGTGTGGTGAATGACGACTGCCCTGGCGGACATTGCTTCGGTCAGCTCCTGGCGTGGACGTCGTCCGATGGCATCGTATGGAGCGAGGTGAGCGTCGAGTCGGACCCGGGCTACTTCATGAGTCTGAGTACGAGCGGCGACATGCTGGTCGCGGCCGGGTACGACGAGGATGGATCGGCGCTGTGGACGTCCGGTGACGGCGTCACGTGGACGAGATCCGGCACTGTGGTCGCGTCAAACCGTGAGGTGTTCCTGATGGACGCGCTGATGCTCGACGATGGCCGGATACTCGCTGCCGGCTTCGAGTACCTCGGCGGCTCTCCGGGGGGTGCAGCGGTCATCTTCGGCTCGATCGACAATGGGGTTACCTGGTTCGATGTGCTCTACCTCTACCGGTCGGAGGAGGGTCCGTATGGCGGGGCCAATGATCAGCGACCCGCCGGTATCCGGGATCTGGTCGAAGTCGACGGAAAGGTGATAGCGGTCGGAGCGACCGGAAACGGAAGCTCACCGGTGTGGATCGGGTCCTGGAACGACGAGTGAGGTGGTGGAGATGGTGAGGCGAGTGTGGATCGTGCTGCTGTTGATCGGGGTGGTGCTGGCGCTGGCGGTTCCGGCGGGCGCCGGGAAGCCGACGTGCGAACCGGGATCGACCCACCCGTCGTGCAAGTCGGACGAACCCGACGATGGGCCGGTCGGGTTGACGTGTGCCGAGGCCGAGGCGTCCGGATTCGACAACGTGCCGGTGGAGTGGAGCGCTGACGGGAAGTGGTTCACGTTCGAGATGAACCTTCGCACCGGTGCATGTGTCGACGTGATGTCCGTCGAGGGTCAGTGGGTGGTCGATGTCGACGTCGGCTCGGCCCGTGGGGTGTCGGTCGGTATCCAGGACAGTGTGGCTCCGGGCGACGCGTGCTGGGGTGGCTGCAGTGGGGGTGTCGAGGCGATCTTCACCGAGACCGGGACCGTGGTGACACCGGTGATCCCGGCTGCCACGATCGATGCCTGCGGGGTTGGATTCTCCGATGGCGCCGACACACTGACGTTCTCGGCGTCGTACTCCGGCGTCCGCAAGCTGGCGAGCCCGGTGACGGTCACGGTGACGTTGCCGTAGTCGTGGGTGGTGGTGGAGAGATAGGAGGCCCCGGGTGACCGGGGCCTCCAACGCGCCCTGCCCGATCGCGTGCCGTGAACCAGATCGGGTCTCACCGGCCTGATAGCGCTGTCGAGGTACGCATATCAGGGGGCGGGTGCGCTTTCCGGTTTGGGGACCCCTTGTCTTCTCTCCCTCGCTCGCCTTGCTGTTTGGCACCGCGATCAGCGATAATGGTGGCTCCCCTTCGACGTCCCAGGAGTCCTCATGGAACAGGTTGCTCTGCGCGCCGAGGCGGGCCGGGAAACCGGTTCCCGCGCCTCGCGTCGTTTGCGCCGTGAAAACAAGGTGCCCGCCACTGTCTACGGCCGCGGTCTCGACGGCATTTCGATCGAGGTCGACCGCCGTGATCTGCACGGAGCGCTGCACACGGATGCCGGTCTCAACGCCGTGATCCGACTCGATATCGACGGGACCACGTACACAACCGTCGCTCGTGAGATTCAGCGCCACCCTGTGCGCACTGAGATCAACCACATCGACTTCGTCCAGATCGCGCTCGACGAGATCATTCAGGCAGTCGTGGGCATCGAGTACTCCGGTGAGCCCGAAGGTGCACTCGAAGGCGGCATCGTGGAGACCATCAGCAACACGGTCACCGTCGAAGCTCTCCCCATGGCGATTCCTTCGGAGATCGTCCTCGACATCTCGGCGCTCGACGTCGGCGACTCGCTGCGGATCAGCGACCTGCCGGAACTCGACGGCGTCGAGTACATCGACGATCCCAACTCGCCGCTCTTGACCGTCATCATTCCCAGGGCCTTCGTCGAAGAGGTCCCCGAGGAGGAAGAGGACCTCGAACTGCTCGACGAGGACGGCAACGTCATCGAGGCGCCCGAGGGCGACGAAGAGTCCGAAGAAGAGGACGCAGACTGAGCGACGGTCGGCTGCTTGTTGTCGGGCTCCGTAACCCGGGGTCCGACTACGCGGGGACGCGCCACAACGTCGGTGCAGAAGTCCTGCAGACGCTCGCGTCGTTGCTGTCGGCCACCTTCAAGCGTGCGCCGCGCCATGCCAGGGCCGAGATCTCCGAAGTGGACCTGGACGGGGGTCGCGCCATCCTGGTGCTCCCCACCACATTCATGAACGAGTCGGGCCAGGCGGTGGCACCGCTCGCCACCTATTTCGGTGTCGATGCAGAGCACACCGTCCTGGTGCACGACGACATCGACCTGCCGTTCGGCAAGATGCGCTTCCAGTACGCCAGGGGCACTGGCGGCCACAACGGTGTGGCATCGGTGGTGCAGTCGCTCGGCGACGCGCGGCTGTGGCGTCTGAAGATGGGTGTCGGCCGGCCGCCGGGTCGCATGAACCCCGCCGACTTCGTGTTGCGCCGGTTCTACGATCGTGAGCGTGACGACGTCGACCTGATGGTCAGAGAAGGAGCGGACGTCCTGCGCCGATTCGGCGCGGAGGGCGGGGAGGCGGCACGCCAGGAGGCGGGCGAGGCCACCCGGCGTCTCGGGATATCGGGCAACCAACCGATCTGAAACAGCGCACGGACTGGAGGCTGCAGTGAAGGACTTCGTCGGGGCGATCGACCAGGGCACCACCAGTACCCGTTTCGTGATCATGGATCGCCAGGGTCGATTCGTGGCGATGGACCAACGGGAGCATCGGCAGATCTTCCCCAAGCCGGGCTGGGTCGAGCACGACGCCTCCGAGATCTGGGAACGCACCCGTTCAGTGATCACCGGCGCATTGGACAAGGCTGGCATCGCAGCTTCCGACCTTGCGGCCGTCGGCATCACCAATCAGCGAGAGACCACGGTTCTCTGGGATGCCGCCACGGGTGATCCCGTTGCCCCGGCGATCGTGTGGCAGGACACCCGAACCGACCGCCTGGTCCGAAGCCTCGGGGGAGGCGTGGGCGCCGGACGCTTCCAGGAGGTGACCGGACTGCCGCTGGCCACCTACTTCGCCGGCCCCAAGGCGCGCTGGCTGCTCGACGAACACGACGGCCTCCGGCAGCGGGCCGAAGCGGGCGAGATCCTGTTCGGGACCATCGACACGTGGCTCATCTGG
>JABMPV010000501.1 GCA_013202595.1 bacterium | reverse complement strand
GATGCCGGCGTTGTTGACCAGGACATCGATCGGCCCGCCCAGACCCTCGGCGGCGACATCGACCATTTCTCCCACCGACGTCGAGTCACTCACGTCACCGGCGACGGCCACGTGCGGCCGGCCGGTCGCATCCGTGAGCCGCGCGGCAAGGTCCTCTGCAGGTGCCTGCGAGGCGTGATAGTTGACGGCAACCGACATGCCGCCCACCGCAAGCCGTTCGCAGATCGTCACACCGAGGTTCCTGGAAGCGCCTGTCACCAGCGCCCGCTTGCCGATCAAGTCCATCTCATCCTCCCGTTCATGGTTGGAATCTATAGATTCATCGCCCATCGCGCCGAATACGACCCTAGACGCTCCCCGGTAGCGCAGTCCCCTCCCGCGAGAGGGAGGTGGCGCAATGGTTGCATTGCCTCGCAAGTGGACGCTCGTCACGGTACTCGGACTCGCTTCCACGGTCCTCCCCCACCATCGGGTCAGCGGTGACCGCGCCGCACCCGTCACCGGCGGCGGGGAACCGATCCACCACCGCCTACCGTCCCATCCTCATGATGAACCTACGAACCATCGCAATCTCGACCGCCCTCGTGCTGATTCTGGCTGCGTGCGGCACAGAAGATGGAGTCGCCGGCGACTCATTCGACCTCGATGCCACGCTCGCCGTGTCATGTGGGGACTCGGTGTTCTTCTTCACGACCACCGACGGCACCAGGCAATTCGTCATCGATGCACCCGGCCTCGCCTCACGGGCGACAGCATCGGGCACGGTGGAGGAGACCTACGCCTTCGACGCTGAAGGCATCACCATCACCTATAGGACGGGGACCGACCTCGCTGGTCTCGCGTGCAACGACGCCATCAGCGTGCTCCCCGTCGTCGCGGAGTCCCTGTCGCCGATCTCCGGGTCGCTGACGCTCACGGCTTCGACCAATCCCGAACGTCAGAACGATCCGGGCCAGCAATTCGCCCTGGTCACACTCGACATCACCAGCCTCGAGTTCGAGGGGTTCGGCATCGTGACCCCATTCGAGATCGAGGAACTCACCATCGGTTGGCTGCCCGGTTGAGCAGACTCACCCGCCGAAGGCCGTCCAGACGACGGTCGTGGGGCGGAACTGGCTCCAGGCGAACCAGTGGGATTGGTGGGAGGCCAAAGGCACCCCGTCGGCCGTCTCGGCGATGAGGCCCGCTCCATCGGAACGCACCACTACGCCGGCCAACTCGACGATCTCGCCGGCAGCGAGGGCTGCGAGTGCAGCGTCGGCCGGGAAGGCCACCGGGGTCCCGTCGGGGGCGACCACGCCGAGGACCTGGGCCTGGACGGGAAGGCGCTGATCGACGTCGCCAATCGGGAAGATCGGACCGTTGTCGTCCCGATCGCCCAGCGGATCCAGGGGATATGTGTTGTAGTTGCCCGTGTCCCTGGAGACGACGGTCGTGTCCGGATGGGCGACCTTCCAGTCGCCCCACGTGCTGGTGATCACCGTGGCGGGCTCCAGTGTGAACCCGGCATCCTGAAGAGGGCCCGACAGCGCCGTGCCGAGGAAGGTGTCGAATATCGAGAAGGTCGTGAAGTCGTACATCACCTTGTTGGATCGGATCAGCAGCCCTGAGGTCCGCAACTCGACGTTCTCGAAACCCTCGGGCACCACATCGGTGAAGTAGGCCTGAGCCGAGCCGCACAGGGTGCAGTAGGGAATGCCGATCCTCCGCCCGCCGAGGGTGTCGTTGATCATCTCGTGCACTTCCATGATGTTGCGTGGATAGGCCCGTGCCTCGCCGTTCACCACGACACCGAACACGAGTCGCTCATCCGGGTACCAGTCGCCCCCCGCGGCGTCCGTGACGACGGGGTCGTCCAGGGCGGGGATACATCCCCTCGGGCAGGGAAACGCCATGGCATCCATCTCGCGAGCGTCGATACGCACGCCGCCCCACGACAGGTGGCGCCAGTCGATATCTGCGTCGGCATCGTCGAAGAACGGCACCCATCCCGGTTCGATGACTTCGAAAGGCTTCCGCTTCCAGTCCACGTATCCCGGTGGCGCAGGGGTGTCCCAGGCGATCAGCCAGTCGGTGACGGTGCCCCAGCGGAACCCCTCGACGGTCGTCCCCGTCAAGGTCTCGAAAGCTCCCACGGAGGCTCCGGCGACGTCGCCCGTCTGGAAGAAGCGCAGGAGATCGGCGAGCAGCCAGGCCACCCTGGCGTCGCCGGAATCCCCGAGCCGTGCAATCGCCTCGGTGTCGATGTCGATGTCGAGATTCGCAAAGACGAGGTCGAGATCAGCCACGATCGATGCATCGAGCGGTCCTTCGGGGACGGCCGGCGCCGGTGGGATGGGATCCCCGTCAGAGTCGATCAGCACCACCGTGGAGCCGGGACTCGCCGGGACGGACGTGGTGGTCGGCGCCGCCGATTCGGCGTCGCCACCCGAACACGCCGAGATGAACAGGGCCAGGGCGATGACGAGTGGCGCAGTAGATCGCATGCCGACTGAACGCACCATCGCCCCCGAGCGTTCCCGGTGTCGACAAACGAGTGGCGCGAGTCGGGTAAATGGGCAAGACTTGACGGACGCGATAAACGAGGGGGCGATGGTTTCCTTTCTTCTTTGGCTGGTGTTGCTGGTGGTGGCCTGGCCGCTGGCCCTCCTCGCCCTGATCCTCTATCCGATCATCCGGCTGCTGCGCATCCCCTTCCGTCTGGTCGGAATCTCCGTTCAGGGTGCTCTCGACTTCGTCGGCGCCCTGATCCGCCTCCCCGGAAAGGTGCTGGGCGCGGACGACTCGCTGTAGGCCTTCACCCGGCTTTGGGACCTTCGACCCATAGTGAGTGGTCACTGTTCGCGAGTATTGTTCAGGCGTGCCTGATGAAAATACCGATCTAGTCGATGGCGTGCCCGAACTCGTCAACACGAGTGAGAGCGAGCAGATGTACCTCATCACCGCTGCTCGCGCCGAGGAGGACGGCCTGAGGGGCCACATGCCAATGGGCGTGCTCGCCTCGACACTCGGCGTCACCGTGACCTCCGCCAACGAGATGGTGCGCAAACTCGCGGTCAAGGGACTCCTCGAGTATGTGCCATATCGAGGAGTGGCACTGACTGCCGACGGCCGACTCATCGCAGGCAGGGTGCTGCGAACCCGGCGTCTGTGGTCCACCTTCTTGGCCGCTCATCTCGACTTCTCCGCAACGGAAGCCGACGACCTCGCCTGCCACCTCGAACATGTCACGCCACCCGACGCTGCCGAGCGACTCGCAGCCTTCCTCGGAGACCCACTCACCGGTCCGCTGGGCAAGCCCATCCCGCGGGGCGGAGGCGCAGCGTCTTCCCCGGACGACCTCCCACTCACTTCCGCGCGCGTCGGAGAGACAGTCGAGGTGGCCTCCATCGCGGTGACGAAGGGTGTCAGGTCGTTCCTGGCTGCCGAGGGGGTGGCCCCGGGCGCCCCGGTCACCGTCCAGGCCTCGGGAGCATCGGGAATGCTGATCGATGTCGAGGGCCATCAGATCCATCTCGGCACTGCCATCGCACTCGGTATCACCGTCAGAGGCTCACATGTGGCCTAGACGGCAGTCGTCCGACGATCGGGGCAGCGGGCCGCTCACACTGGACACTGCTCACGGCGGCGCCCTGGTGCGAGTCGTCCATATCGGAGGCGACCGGCGCCTGGCCCATCGACTGGCCGCACTGGGACTCGTCCCGGGATCGACCGTCACCGTGACCCGGCCGAGGGGCCCGGCGATCGTGGCAGTCGGCGCCGCCCGCATCGCCATCGGACGGCAGGCCGCCAGGGTCATCGAGGTGGAGCGGATCCTGGAGTGACGCCCCTCGTCGCCATCGCCGGGTGCCCCAATACGGGCAAGACCACACTGTTCAACCGACTCACCGGTGCGACCCAGACGGTGGGCAACTGGCCGGGGCAAACGGTCGATCGCCACGAAGGCGTGGTGATCGCCGGTACGGAGAGCTTCCGCCTGGTCGACCTCCCCGGTACATACGGCCTGTGTGCCGTGTCGGCAGAGGAGTCGATCACCACGGGATTCCTCGCAGAGAAGCGCCCCGACGTGGTCATCACAGTGGTGGACGCAACCACCCTGACCCCGGGCCTGCACCTCGCCTCCCAGATCGCCGAGGCAGGATTCCGCCAGGTGGTCGCTCTCAACATGAGCGACGTGGCCGAGCGCCGCGGCATCGAGATCGACGACAGCGCCCTGGAGAGGGCTCTCGGTGCCCGGGTGGTGCGAACCGTGGCACGGCGCGGGGATGGGATCGACGAACTCATGGCTGCTGCCGCCGACGCCGCCCTCGACAGCAGGCAGCCCGCTCCACTGGTGCTCGACTACGGACCCGTGATCGAACGCCACCTCGGGGGCATGGTGTCCACGGTGCTCGGGATCCCGGAAGTTCGTGATCTCGGTGCTGCTCGCTGGATGGTCCTGCAACTCCTTGCCGGCGATGAGCGCACCACACGGCTGGTGGCGGCGGCAGACGGCGGCAGTGAGGTGATCTCCAGGAGTGACAGGGCTCTGGCGGACATTGGCGCCCAGGTGGGTTTCGACGTCGAAATCGCCCTGGCCGAACAGCGTCTGGGTCTGGTGTCGGGGATCCTCGCCCGGGCGACGGGACCGGGTTC